>NZ_JAVRBQ020000147.1:0-28374 GCF_034531215.2 Nostoc sp. ChiSLP03a | reverse complement strand
TCTCCCCAACCCCTCTCCGAGGCACAGAGGGGCAGAAATATTTTTAGTTGACAACGAAAAAATTAGGGTTTCAAAGCCTCTCTCCCTGTGGGGGAGAGGAATGGAAGTGGGGTTTTTAGAGCCGTCGAACTCACGTTAAATGAAGTTGTATTGCAAATACTATTACAACAATTAACAACTTAATTTCAGTCGAACTTTATCCAGCAAATAGACATATACCTGCTTCTACAATTAATTAGCTTACTGAGTATAGATATTCCTGATTTGTACAAAAATGACTTCTATATTGTACTAGCCCTAATATCTTTTTTGAGTCAATGCATTAAGTGCATTTATAATAGCTTGATTTAACTATTGATAAGTTCTGGCAGCTTGCGAACGTAATACGAATTATTTAGCCTTAGGTGTTTTTATTATTATTTGTACCCCCTAAACGTTTACAATTAATTTCATCATAACCTAACTAATGCCTCACACATTTACAGGTGTGAATTTGCATGTAAACTCCCCATTCACAGGGAACATTAATTTCATGGCAACAGAATTATAGTAATAATGAACAAATTCAAATATTTTTCCATCTTATTTTTATCTATCGTTTTGATGGACGGAGCGACTATAAAGATTTCTGCCCAAGCTGCTGGAACTAAAGTTTTAGTAACGGCTCAAAACGAATCTCTCAACAAATCTGATATTGACAAAGTTATCGCTTTTTACGAATGGGTCTTTTCAGGAAAATTCACTAGCGAGCAGCGTAATGAATATCAGTCAATAAAATTAAATGAGTTTCGCAAAGACCCAGATGGAACTAGAAAAAGCATTGACAATCTAATTTCCAATTATACACAAGCTCTTGCTAAGACCGAAGAGGAACAAAGCCGGATTCGGCAGGCATTTAACGGAGAATTTGTAGGACAATTACGAAATTTACCGAATGATGCGGAAGCTAAACTTTTGCTGTCTGTTTACGATAGCGCTCACGCGGGCGAAACTGCTTCAAATGATACTGATGATTCATCTGGTAGCGTTGGAGAGATTTCGTCGTTAGTTGGAAAATGGGTTTGGACGCGTACCGGAAACAGTGCTATAAGTACGAATGGTACATATATCGGATCGAACGGTTCGCGTTTCACTTATCAATTTTTGCCGAACGGAACGGTCGAATTTACAGGAATAATGAACGTAATGAACGGCAGCTGCAACCAGCAAATTTTCCAATCTCAAAAAGGAAAAGCCAGTCTGAGCGGCAGTACGATGACAATTAACTGGTCTCCAGCAACTTTCACTCGTGACTTTTCGTGCGACAGAGCGAATAACTACACGAAAACTTTGCCTGCGGAAAACGAAACTTATCAGGTGAAATTCAAAACCGATCTAGGTCAGAAACAGCTTTGTCTGATAAGCAAGGATGAAACCTGTTTCAGCCCGACAAATTAGGCCAAATGACAAAGCCAGCTTTATTTGTTTACTCAAGCAGCTAGATTTGAACGCACCACCAACTAAGCTTGTGGCTCATGTCAATTTTAATATCAAGCCCCACCTAGATACTTTCGAGGTAGGGCTTTTATTTTTATGTCTGGAGTCGATATGCAATCATGCCTCAAACGCGATGGCGTACACGCCCTTTCCGGTGGCGATCGCAGTGTAGAATTTATCCGATTGTTAAAGCTGGTTCTTCACAGAAGTTAAATAGGGCTGACTCTGTTTCTGATTCATCTTCAAATACAGCAGAGATGTACCATTCACAGGGCGAATCATTCGTATATTCAGCCCAAGCAATTGTTACTGTTTCACCCGATGGAATCCCTGAGTCACTCAAGGTAAATGAAGCCCACTCTTCATCATCGACAGATACCCACAACTCTGTAATTGCTTGTTCGGTATCATTGGTAACAGTAAACGTGAATTGGTCTGACATAAATAGCCTTGCCTTCTAACGATAAATAAATTGCAGGTTGTCAGTCATCGATTATACTGTCACTTTTTTTAAACATTGTCATGCGAACTCCCACAATATAGACTCAACAATAGTTTCAAGCTCTTTTTGACTAAATTTAAATTTGTTAAAGAGTATTAAAAATATCACAGGTAAGACGCGATTTATCGCGTCTTTACGATCTAACAGAAATATAGCGGTTCCCAATTGCATGGAATACAGACCTAACAAGAACAGCCCTTTCCCTTCTAGCGTTGGGGAGTAAGATTCAAAGCCTCTCTCCTTTTAGGAGAGAGGAATGGAAGTGAGGTCAAAACTGTACTGCACCCAGGCGATAACCGCTATAGTTGAGAGCAATCGCTTCCCCAAATAGGCGCAGTCAGGGCGTTTCACAGGCTGTCCCTAACTTCTTCAAGCAACTTCTCTAAAAGGGACATGTTAATTCTAATATCAAGCTGCACTTAGATACTTTCGAGGTAGGGCTTTTATTTTTATGTCTGGAGTCAATATGCAATCATGTATCAAGCGCGATGGCGTACACGCCCTTTCCGGTGGCCATCGCAGTGCAGAATTTATTTGATTGTTAAATCTGGTTCTTTACAGAAGTTAAATATGGCTGACTCAGTTTCTGATTCATCTTCAAATACAGCAGAGATGTACCATTCACAAGGCGAACCATTCGTATATTCAGCCCAAGCAATTGTTGCTGTTTCACCTGCTGGAATCCCTAACTCACCCAAGTTAAACGAAGCCCACTCTTTATCATCTACAGATACCCACAACTCTGTAATTGCCAATTCAGTTTTATTGGTAACGGTAAAGGTGAATTGGTCTGACATAAATAGCCTTGCCTTCTAACGATAAATAAATTGCAGATTGTCAGTCATTGATTATACTGCCACTTGTTTCAAAAGTTGTTACACTAACTGCTAAAATATAGACTTACACACAGTTTCAAGTTTGTTTGACTTAATTTAAATTTCTTAAAGAGTATTAAAAATATCACCGATTCAGATTGAATCTATTGAGATAGCCAATGCCATGCAACAGCAGATTTAGGTCGCAGTTTTCACAAACTCCGATAATACAGCACATCCCCGGTGTCACAAAATTTTCAGGCAATGTGTTTTTTACTCAGCAGAAGTAGTTGAGAGCGATCGCCTTTAACATACTACAAACCGACAATTTTCTTAATACAACTCATATTTCATTAACTGACACAGCAGCGTTCCGTTGTACACTGCAATTCGCTGGGATGATTTTAGTCCAATCGATTGAGACAGTTCCTTGTTGCCACTAAGTACAAACGCAGTCCAGCCTTTGAAGCGTTGTTTCAGGACATCACCCAAAAGTTTGTAAAATGCCCCTAAATCGCTGTCTCGCCCCAGCCGTTCGCCATAAGGTGGATTGCAGAATAAAATCCCACTATCTGCGGGGGCGACAACATCGGCAAGTTCCATTTGAGAAAACCATACATGGTTATCAACGCCGCAATTTTGAGCATTGTTAATCGCTTGCTCGATTATATTTTGATCGCGATCGCTTCCCCAAATAGGTGCGCTCAGGCTATCAAGTTGGCTTTCCTTAGCTTCTTGGAGGAGTTTTTCTAAAAGGGGCAGGTCAAAATCGAGCCAATTTTCAAATCCAAAGGATTCGCGAAACAGTCCTGGTGCGATATTCAATGCCTTTAAGCAAGCTTCTAGAGGTAAAGTGCCAGATCCACACAGAGGATCGTAGAACATCTGGTTTGGTTGCCAACTTGAAAGTTGAATCAGGGCAGCAGCTAAAGATTCCTTGAGAGGGGCTGCTCCCACCGCCGGGCGGTAGCCTCTACGGTGCAGACTATTTCCCGAACTGTCGAGTTTAACGGTGCAAAAGTCGCGTTCAATATGAACATTAACCCGCACATCTGGATCGTGAAGCTCTACATTTGAACGTTCGCCGAGATTTTCTTTTTGTTGATCGACGATCGCATTTTTTACCTGGAGAGATGTGAAGTGGCTGTGGTTGAGGCGATCGTTTTTGCCCGTGACATTCACCGCCAGCGTCATATCTGGCGTCAGATAGTTTTGCCAATCGATAGTTTGGATACCGCGATAGAGATCCTTGGCATCAAGGCAAGGAAACTCATGGATATTTACCAAGATTCGGAACGGCAGCCTAGCCCAGAGGTTGACGCGATAAAGTAAAGTGCGATCGCCCTCAAAGGCTACACCGCAAAACCCCGGCTCTACGGAATGGGCACCCAGTTGCTCTAACTCCTGAGCCGCGAGGGTTTCTAATCCGCGAGCAACCGTTGCAAAATACTGATTCATCCTCTAATCCAAAGCATTATCTTCACTGCTTACCCATTGACGCACTTTAGCTTAACTTATATCTGGTGACATTCTCTCTGGTTAAGTCTGCAACTATAACTTTAAGTAGGGTAGAGGCAGGAGTCAGAACACAGCAAATATTTTTTCAAAGAGATTATATTTTCTTCAATTTAAGTACTATCTTAAATCAATTAACCCTGCTAATATCAAGCTGAAATAGCATTCAGGCACTTTGCAATATAACCCATCAATCAAAATAGTCAGAGGGAAAAACTGTGAGTTTAGTATCTGATATTGTTCTGCTGCAAGACTTAACATCGTCATCTGACGAGAATTTAGTCCAGCTTAAAACCGTACTTCCGGCGACAGTAAATCGTTTAACCAACCCGACATTAGCAAATATATTTGGTGATGACCTGAAATTTGGTATTGCCTCTTTCAAGGATAAGCCACTTGCGCCTTTTGGGGGTTACGCTGACTATGTATATCAACCAGAAGTCGCTTTGACAAATAATGTCACAACAATTAAAGACAAAATCTTTAACTTTCAAGCTTTTGGTGGCAATGATGGGCCAGAATCACAATTATTTGCACTCTTGTTCGCAGCTTTAAATGGCGGCAGTCTTGGTTACAGAGTAGGTTCATTTCGTGTTATTCTAATAGCCACCGATGGTACTTATCACGTTGCCGGCGATCGCGCAGCAGTTATTCCAAGTGATACTATTGCCAATAATGGAGATGGGATAGCTGATGCTTTTGAAGATTATCCACAGGTCGAACAAGTAAAAACTGCACTAGAAGCAAATAACATTATTCCAATTTTTCTAACTACCAGTAATGTTGCAGCCAATTACGAGACACTAGTTACCCAGCTTGGTCGAGGTAGTGTACTGACTCTTGGTTCTACAAGTGAAAATCTTGCTGATGTCATAAAAGAGGCAGTTGCTCGAGCTAGAAATGCGGTCAGTACTGATGTCGCTACAACCAAGGGAGACGACACCTTTAGTTCGGGGAATTTTTCAGCTGGCGATCAGGTTATTTTTGCTGGGGATGGTGATGACAGTATTTCGCTTTCTGGTGTTATTGGTAATCATTACATTGATGGGGGGGCAGGTTCTGACATCCTTTTTGGTGGAGCTGGTGCAGACAAAATAGATGGGGGTAGTGATGACGACAACCTTCTGGGGGGCAGAGGTAATGATATTCTTTTTGGCAGTAGTGGAAAAGATATTCTAAGTGGGAATCAAGGGAACGATTACCTACAGGGAGATAGTGGGGACGACTTACTAGAAGGAGGCGCTGGTTCAGATAAGTTTGCATTTGCAACAGGATCGAAGTTTAATATTAGGGAACTCGGAGTTGATGTTATTAGTGACTTCAATCCTGAGCAAGACAAGATCCAATTATCTAAATCTACCTTTACAGCTCTAAGTAACTCGGTCTTTCCGACTCAATTAAATTCCGCAGACTTTGCCACAGTGACAAACGATACTTTAGCTGCAAGCAGTGGTGCCGCGATCGTTTATAATAGCGCAAATGGTAGTCTATTTTATAACCCTAATGGTTCGGCGGATGATTTTGCTGAGATTAATTCCGGGGGTAAATTTGCCCAATTGGATGCTATTTCTTTTCCGACTCTAACTACCGCTAGTTTTGAGGTAGTTTTGTAAGGTTTATGTCTGATTTCGAGTCCTACATTTTGTAACTCATTTACCTAAAAACTGCTTTAATAAAAAAAGAGGCGATCGCCAGGAGCAAATTAAACGGTATATTTTCAAGATGCCTCTGCTTCCCTCAATAGACTACTATCTATTTGAACTATTTTAAAAAGTGAGATCCTCCCAGACAAAGGAATTGAACTGAGATTAATCTATATTTTTCTAAAATCAATCATTGTCTGCCGATAAGCATCTGGCAAACCTGTATCAAAACACTTGCCTTTAACAACATATCCTGTCATTCCCTCTTCCTGACGTAATTGTTCAAGACAAGATGTTAACTGAAATTCACCTCGTTCTCGGAAATTTTGGTTGATATGTTCTGCGAGAAAGTCAAAAATTTTCGGACTTAGTAAATATAAGCCAAATATACATAAAAAATTATTTTCTGACATTCCCTCTACACGTAAATGCTGTTGTGCATACTCAATAGTCGGTTTCTCATACAGTTGCGTAACTGACAAAATCGAGTTTAACTGTTGCCAAACTCCTGTTACACACCCAGCTTGATGAATAATTTCTGCTGGCATTGTCGTTAAGCTAACAACGTTTTGATTAACTTGTTCGTAAATATCTAAAACTTGACTAGCACAAGATTTTTCAATGTCAGATGCATAAATGTGGTCGCCCAACATAAGCAAAAACGGCTCATTTTGTACCCAATCCTTGGCACAAAATACTGCATGACCATAGCCTAATTGTTCCTCTTGTAACAAAATGGTGATTCTGCTACCTAAATCTTCGAGATATCGGCTATATTCTTGATTTTGTGGTGAAAGTTTCTCTAAAAGTTCTTTTTTGGGTGGGTTTTTCAAGAAATCTGCAAATATTTCTTTGTCATCTGGCTGCACCACAATCCCTACTTCTGTAATTCCAGCACTAATTGCCTCTTCAATAATTGCAAGAATCACAGGTTTTGCCCTACCATCTCGATCGATAATCGGGAAAAGTTCTTTTTTGACAACTTTAGTAGCTGGAAACAAACGAGTACCGAAACCAGCTACCGGAATTACAGCTTTTCTAACTTTATTTTTTTGCATAAACAGTTCGTCACCCCAACTTCTCAAACAATTCCGCTAACACCACATTAGAAAACAAAAACCCTTGGGGATCGATCAAACGCAATCTTCCCTCTGCAACTTCCACCCAACCTTTCTCAAAATACAATTGCAAACACCGACAAATCTCCTCCACCTTCTCTTCGCCAAACGCCTCTACCAACGCCGCCAAACTCAAACCTTCTGCCAAACGCAACCCCAACATTAACGTTTCTAACAATACTTCCTTTGAGGGGGTAACATCACAATCAATTACAGCGCCAGCTTGCACCCACTGGTAATACTCCTTCGTTTTGCGCGGACGAGTGAAGCGTTTGCCCTGAACATAACTCGCCGCACCCATACCAAAGCCGTAATAAGGGCGGTTTTCCCAATACACTCGATTATGTTGACACTGATGACCAGGTTGAGCGTAATTAGAAATTTCATAATGCTCATAACCTGCACTAGTTAAAATCTGCTGCCCCATCTGGTACATTTTGACCGTGGCTTCATCCGTGGGTAAAGGAGTATCGCCAGGTTTGTAGTAACGACCAAAGGCTGTACCTGGTTCGATGGTAAGATCGTAAATGGAAATGTGAGTGGGTGCTATCGCTACGGCTTTTTCTAGAGAATATTGCCATTGATCTAAAGACTGATGCGGCAACCCAGAAATTAAGTCTAAGCTAAATTCGGGAATCTCGACTTGGTGGATTAGTTCCACAGCTGCAAAAATATCTTCAACTGAGTGCGATCGCCCCGCCCTTTGCAATAATTCTGATTGAAAGGCTTGTACACCCAAACTTACCCGGTTTACGCCTGCACTACGATAGCCTGCTATGTGGGCTAAATCAAAGGTACCTGGGTCAATTTCCATAGAAATCTCTGCCCCAGACGCAATCCCAAAATGCTTCTGTAGCTCTGTCAGTATCCGTTGTAGCTGCTCTACTGAGAGCAGCGAAGGAGTACCACCACCGAAGAAAATTGTCTTCAGAGGTTGACCAAATGCTGGTGTAATGGCAATTTCTTGACATAGCACCTCAACATATTGGGAGATAGTACCAGATGTTTCGCCCCGCAAGCGATCGCCCACAACAGATACCGGGAAATCACAATAAAAACATCGTCGCCTGCAAAAGGGAATATGCACATAAGCAGAACTCGCAATTCCAGAAATACTAAATGTTTTACTCATTTTGAGAAAAGTTTTAAGTTAATCCAACTGCGAATTAGAGGCAATGAAAATCAGGTAAGAATTCAGGAGTCAAAAGTCAAAAGCCAGAATAATTGTCAAATCAAGCGTGTAATGACTTCTTGATTTTATTAAACTTATTAAGTTTAAGTATCAAAGTCTTCTTAATTCTGACTTCTGGATTCTGGATTCTGAATTCTTACAAAATAATTAGTTTATTTACAAGTTTTGGTCTTTTTACAACAAAACAATGAAAAATATTAAGATAAAAACCTTTAGTTATAATAATTGCAGATATTGTCAGCCTAAACCCTTAGTGTAAGTCAATATCGATCGGTTTATCTTACCGATAAAATAAAAAATACTTAACTTTATCGGTTAACACAGTTACAGGAAAACAAGACAACCATGCTTGACGCCATTATTATTTTCTCATTTATCCTAGCAGCGTCGGGAATAGGGTTCTACAGCATTGAACTACTACCCAATGGGACGCTAGATCAGGTAACGAATCTAGAAGCTTTACGCTTAGTTGTTGCCGTCTTTGCCGCTATTATTGGTGGTGCGATCGGGCTGAGTTTCCAGACGACATATCGTCGCCTAGAATCACAAGTCAAAGAAATGCCTCTAGAAGCGATCTTAACTCGTGCGATCGGCTTAGTGATTGGGCTATTACTAGCCAACCTGATGCTAGCCCCATTATTTTTGCTGCCGATCCCGGCGGATTTTGGATTTATTAAGCCATTGGTGGCAGTTGTCGGTAGTATCATCCTCTCCGTCACTGGCATGAATTTGGCAGATACCCACGGGCGAGGTTTATTGCGGTTCATTAATCCCAACACCGTCGAATCATTGGTAGTGGAAGGAACATTAAAACCAGCCAATACCAAAGTTCTAGATACTAGCTGTATTATTGATGGTCGTATTGAAGCCTTACTAGAAACAGGGTTTTTAGAAGGGCAAATTCTCGTACCGCAGTTTGTCTTGCAAGAACTCCAACAAGTAGCGGATGCTAGCAAAGACCAAAAGCGGGTGCGCGGAAGGAGAGGACTAGAAATTCTCAACCGCATTAAGGAAGATTATCCCGATCGCATCCTGATTAATGCAGTTGACTACGAAGATATTCCCACAGTGGATGCCAAGTTAGTGCGCTTCGCTCAAGAAATTAGCGGCACACTCCTAACCAACGACTACAACTTGTCTAAAGTCGCCAGTGTTCAAAAAGTACCTGTTTTGAATGTGAATGATTTAGTCAATGCCGTCCGTCCCAGTTATTTACCTGGCGACAACCTGGATTTAAAAATCCTCAAGGAAGGCAAAGAACCCAGTCAAGGCATTGGCTACCTAGATGACGGCACAATGGTAGTTGTTGAAGAAGGTAGCAGTTATGTGGGTGGTGAACTGCGAGTAGTAGTTACCAGTGCTTTACAAACTACAGCAGGAAGAATGATTTTTGCTAAACCCCAAGCTTCAGCATTGGCGTGAAACAATGGGATGTTCAATTCGAGTGACACTTGCTAATCGGTGCAGGTTGACTGCACCGATTATTTATTGATTAGACTCACGAGACTCATTTACCTGTAAATACTGTAACTGCTCAATTGATAACCCTGTCACCCTGCCGATTGCCTCTAATGGCATACCAGTACTAAATAGATTTCTTGCCACTTCGAGTAACGCTTCAGCCTTACCTTCGGCTTTACCTTCAGCTTTACCTTCTTGTAGAATGTCTTGATAAATCGCTGAATCGCGCATAATATCTGACCTCAACACTCGTTTAATAACCTCTTTATCTAATACTAAACCAGCTAAAATCGCTGTAGAAGCAGCAATATTACTTTGAGTTCTTAATTCTGTAATCCCGTTAATTTCCCGTGCAACTTCGGTAAGTATAACTTCTGGATCGATTGTATTGCTTAAGACCGCTAAAGGTAAGAGTCCAGGTGTTCTCAAAAATACTTCTGTAGGTTGTTCCCAAAGTCTGATAACTGTAAATTCATGTCGTGTCCCAGGAATTGTAAATGTATTTTGTTGCACCAAATTTGAATTTGTTTGCTTGAGGTAAATTACAACTTGATGCATTGCTTTGTCTGGAAAGCGGCGATATGCTCGTAATCGATAGTCAATCATCCGAAAAGGAATTTCTGCATCGACTTGGGTTTAAAATTCCAAATGCAATATGCTTTGCTCCGACTGCAACAGAATTAGAGCATCAGCCCGAATGGGTTCTAGAGATAATTCTTTTGGACTTAGTTCTGTTAAATTAATAGATTCGCCTAATAACCATGTAGCGAAGTCACTGGAGAAGTTCTCAACTAAAAACTTGCAGATATTGTCAAATATCTGAATTAGTGTAGTTGGTGCAGATAAGTTCGCATGATGCTAGAAACCTATCTAATACATTGTTTGTATATTGTGTACGACTACTATATGTCCATAATTCCATCAAACTAAAGTCTGCGGCTACACAAACAGAGTTATAGATTAGCAGGCTAATTATTTTATGGTCATTTACACAGACATCATATAACTAAAAGTGACTTTTATTTTAGGGTTGATTTGTTGATTGCGTAGATACCAAGTTTCGCAGCGTCGTTTTTTTAGAATTTATACGGCTTAAAGGTGCTAAGAGCGCAAAAGCGTTAATCCCAAAATATACGGTTGCAGTATTGATGATTCTTATACCAAAATCTGCAAACGATCTTCATTTGGTAGACGACTACGAGCAGCTACTATATATTTTGTAAATTGGACAGGATGCTTAACATACGATAATAGTGCTATGCCTTTGTAGTTAAAAATTTTAATAACCCACGAAGGCTTTAAAAAATCACAAAGCCGACTTTTGCAACACAACCGTATTTGATGGCTAAATCAATTGTTTCAACAAAACGGCTCGGCAGCCAGTTAATCCATTGGTTGCTTGAAGAAAACCGACAAGAGAAAAAAGGGACTTACCGCAAGGAAGAAGCACATCGCCAGCATTCTTGGTGGCAGGTGATGTGCTTAACTGGTGTAGATTATTTCTCTACCCTTGGTTATCAACCTGGGATTGCAGCACTGGCTGCTGGCGCTCTTTCTCCTATAGCTACCTTGATTCTGGTTTTGCTGACGCTGTTTGGAGCGTTGCCAATCTATCGACGCATTGCTGCCGAAAGCCCTCATGGTGAAGGGTCGATCGCAATGTTAGAGCATTTACTTTCCTGGTGGCAAGGCAAATTACTTGTACTGTGCTTACTTGGGTTTGTGGCAACTGACTTTATTATTACAATTACTTTGTCAGCTGCTGATGCCACAGCCCATATCGTCGAAAATCCGCTGATACCACATTGGCTTCACAATCAGGCGATCGCAGTTACCCTGATATTAATTGCACTACTAGGTGCAGTCTTCTTGAAAGGTTTCCGAGAAGCCATTGGGATTGCAGTAGTTTTGGTGGGAGCTTATCTGCTGTTAAACTTCATTGTCGTTGGCGTCGGTGTGTATCAGATATTAAATCACACAGAAACGATCCCGAATTGGCAAGCTGCACTTTTTGCACGCCATTCTAACCCTTTGATGCTAATCGGCATTTCTTTGATCATCTTCCCTAAACTCGCGCTGGGATTGTCAGGTTTTGAGACAGGTGTTACCGTTATGCCCCTGGTTAAAGGTAGCAGTAACAACACTTCGCAGCATCCCAAAGGGCGGATTCGGAATACACGCAAATTGCTCACCACTGCTGCTCTAATTATGAGCTTCTTTTTGCTTACCACCAGTTTTATAACCACTCTATTGATTCCAGCCGCAGAATTTGCATCGGGGGGCAAAGCTAACGGACGGGCCCTTGCTTATTTAGCACATTTGTATTTGGGCAATGGCTTTGGCACAATTTACGATTTAAGTACTATTTCTATTTTGTGGTTTGCAGGTGCATCTGCAATGGCAGGGCTATTAAATATCGTGCCTCGCTACCTACCACGCTATGGCATGGCGCCTAATTGGGCACGAGTAACCCGACCTTTGGTGTTAGTCTACACAGCGATCGCTTTTGTTGTCACAATTATCTTTAAAGCAAGTGTAGAAGCCCAAGGTGGGGCTTATGCAACTGGTGTGCTGGTGTTGATCACCTCAGCCGCCTTTGCCGTCACCTTATCAGCTCACCGTCACCGACAGAAGCGGGCCAGACTCGTTTTTGGCATCATTACACTGTTATTTTTATATACCACCATTGTTAATATCATCGAAAGACCAGAAGGGATTAGAATTGCCGGATTCTTTATCGGTGCGATCATTTTTACCTCCCTGGTTTCTCGTGTTTGGCGTTCAACGGAACTGCGAGCAGAGCGAATTGAAATTGACGAACTTGCTAGGCAATTCTTTGCCGAAGATAGCCAGGGAACAATACGACTGATTGCAAATCGCTTGAATACAGGCGATGTCCTAGAGTATTTTATGAAAGAGAAAGAGGTACGTGAAGACAATCATATTCCACTCAACGATCCAGTTCTGTTTCTAGAAATTCATGTATCCGATGCTTCGGAATTTGCAGATGCGATCGTAGTAAAAGGGGTGCAAGTTGGTGATTATCGCATCCTCCGGGCTGAAAGTGCAGCAGTACCAAATGCGATCGCAGCTTTACTACTTTACATTCGCGACCAAACAGGTAAGATTCCCCATGCTTACTTCGGCTGGGTTGAAGGAAATCCCATACAATACCTATTGCGTTTTATCTTGTTTGGCGAAGGTGACATTGCTGTAGTTACCCGTGAAGTACTGCGTCGGGCTGAAAAGAATCCCGAAATGCGACCTGGTATTCATGTTGGAGGTTGATTCAGGAGTTCTGAGTGCTGAGTGCTGAGTGCTGAGTGCTGAGTGCTGAGTTCTGAGTGCTGTGCTGAGTGCTGAGTTCTGAGTGCTGTGCTGAGTGTTGAGTAAATTAAAATCACTCAGCACTGTTTCGTTAACAGAGTTCTTTTTTCTCCTTGTTCCCTTGTATCCTCCTGCCCTTGTCCTATAAAAATGCGGCAAAAAATAAATCAGCGATCGAAATAGCGATCGCAGCTTCCACCTCAAATTTGAAGAAATTGCTTTAAAATTTATGTAAAGATGAGTCGCTTAATCTGAGATTAACTTTAAAATTATTTAACTTTTTAGAATGCCAGACGCGGAAAAGTTGCACAACCAGCTGGCTAATCACAAGCTGCTGCATCGGCAAGTTAGTAAAAAGGCAAATTCTTCGCTAGTAGCCAGTCAAGAAGAAGGAATGGTGCTTCAGTTGCCTGATGGCACTATCCAGGCTTGCAATGCCGCTAGCGATCGCATTTTGGGACTGACCGCCCAACAGCTTGTAGGGCAAAATTTACTCGATCCCAAGTGGCAATTTCTTCATGAAGATGGCTCTCCTTTACTCACTAAAGCTCACCCGACGAGGGTTACTCAAAATACAGGTAAACCTTGCTTAAATGTGGTGTGTGGCTTTTATAAGCCAAATAATGAGCTAGTCTGGCTATTGTTGTCCTCGCAACCTCTGTTTCAAACTCAAGGAAGCAATCTGTATGCAATTGTGACAACTTTTTCGGATATTACGGAATCTAAGTACGCTCAATCAGAGGAAGACTGTAATTGCGAACAAGATACTCAACGATTTAATGCAGATGAATTTCAAATACTGTGGGATAGCCATCGTCTGTTTCAACAAATTGCTGGCACTCTTCCGGGGATAATCTACATTTATGACCTAATTGAGCAGCGAAATTCTTACGTTAATTACGAAATTGCTCAAAGTTGGGGCTATACGCCAGTAGAAATCCAAGCGATGGGAAAGGAGTTATTTACTCAACTTCTACACCCTGAAGATTTGGCTCGACTCCCTAACTATTTGGAACAATTTAATTCTGCTTATCAGGGTGAAGTCCTCAGCTTTGAATACCGAATTCGACACGCTAATGGAGAGTGGCGCTGGTTTTGTAGCTATGATACTGTGCACAGCAGAACTACTGATGGATTGCCGCAATATCTTTTGGGGATTGCTTTTGATATTACAGAGCGACGACACATAGAAATTTCTTTGCGGCAAAGTAACGAAAGGTTTGAGCTAGCAGCGGCGGCGGTTAATTGCCTAATCTATGACTGGGAGATTAGCAGAAATACTGTAGAAAGAACTCAGGGTCTAACCCAGGTTTTTGGCTACACCCAACAAGAAACAGAACCGACCTTCGAGTGGTGGCAAGAACGCATCCACCCCGATGACCAACAAAGAGTTAACGACCAATTCATGGCTAGTATGGTCAATGGAAACCGTTATCGCATCGAATATCGCGTGCGTCACCAGGATGGCCGTTATTTGTGGGTGGTAGATCAGGGGTTTGCAGTCCGGGATGAAAATGCTCAGGTGGTTAGGGTAGTTGGTGCAAGTACTGATATTACTGAACAGCAAGCTGCTCTATGGGAACGTCAAAAAATTGAAACAAATCTGCGCGAGAGTGAAGAACGGATTCGGTTGGCCACTAATGCTGCTGAAATGGGTATGTGGTTTTGGGATATCACTACTAACGAGGTAATTTGGACAGAGAAATGTTATCAACTGTTTGGAGTGTCCTTAGAAGCTGAAATCAGCTTTGAGATTTTTCTCAACTGTGTACATCCAGAAGACCGCCAATGCATTCATGAAGCGATCGCCCGCTCTCTGAAGGAAAATGTTGAGTGTGACATCGAATACCGCATCCCTTGGTCTGATGGTAGTTTTCATTGGATTGCTGCTAAAGGTCGCGTCTTTTATGATACCGAGGGTAAGCCAGTACGAATGATGGGTACTACTCAGGATATTACCCGACGCAAACAGGTAGAAAATGATTTGCGCCACCGCGAAACTCAATTAAGGCGCTTAGTTGATTCCAACATTATTGGCATTATGTTCGCCACTCCTGATTACATTACTGAGGCGAACGAGGCTTTTTTAGAAATGGTGGGTTATACGCGAGAGGAACTATTGACAGGTAAGATACGCAGACAACACATCACTCCACCTGAATATCACACTCTCGATCGGCAGGCGCTAGAACAACTTTTAACGGTTGGGCTATTTACTCCTTTTGAAAAAGAATACATCCGCAAGGATGGTTCCCGTATTCCCATACTAATTGGTGGTGCCTTGGTGGAGCGAGATCCCGCATCTTGGATCTGTTTTATTCTTGACTTAACCCCCAGGAAACAATTAGAAAAAGCACTTAGGCAACAAGCAGAGGAACTCAAACAAGCAAACCGGAATAAAGATGAGTTTCTCGCAATCCTCTCCCACGAATTGCGATCGCCCCTCAACCCAATTTTAGGGTGGTCATCGCTACTCAAAAGCCGCAAATTTGATGAAGTGACTACAAATCGTGCTTTAGAAACCATCGAAAGAAATGCTCAATTGCAGATTCAATTAATTGATGAGTTGTTGGATGTCTCCCGAATTATTCGCGGTAAGTTAAACCTGACTTTTGCCACTGTTAACTTAGTAGCTGTAATTGATGCTGCATTAGAAACAGTCCGGTTAATTGCCGAAACCAAATCTATCCAGATTAAAGTACAGGTTGACCCCAATGTTGGTAAAGTGTTAGGCGATTATAATCGCTTACAGCAAGTGGTCGGGAATTTACTCTCGAACGCAGTCAAGTTTACTCCCTCTCGTGGTTCAGTCGAAGTCAGCTTATCATTGAGTCGTGAATTAACTTTTCCCTCAGCACTAATTCAAGTAAAAGATACAGGTCAAGGTATTTCCCCAGAGTTTTTACCCCACGTATTTGAATATTTTCGTCAAGCCGATAGCAGCACAACCAGGACATTCGGCGGACTGGGACTGGGATTGGCAATAGTTCGTCACTTAGTAGAGTTGCATGGTGGTACTGTAAGAGCAGCCAGTCCAGGAATTGGACAGGGAGCAGTTTTTACTGTCAGACTGCCCGTGATGAAGGAAACTGACGGTGCACAGAAAGCAGGAAGAGCGAGGGAGAAATTTAACTCGTCAGTTCTGCGTGGACTACGGGTATTAATTGTTGATGATGATGTTGACACACGAGAGTTTTTGCACTTCTTGCTACAACAGAATGGGGCGTTGATAACTGCCGCAGCATCAGTAAAAGAGGCGCTGATGATTATAGCACAGGCTGTACCTAATTTATTAATCAGTGATTTAGGAATGCCAGAAATGGATGGCTACAGCTTGATTAAGATGCTCAGAGCCATGCCCAAAGAGGAGGGCGGGGAAATTCCGGCGATCGCTCTTACCGCCTATGCAGGAGAAAGCGATCGCGATCGAGTTTTAGCGGCTGGTTTTCAGAAACATATTGCCAAACCAGTACAACCAACTGAATTACTGACCTCAATTGCAGATTTACTAGGGCAAAATCATGGCTAAAACTTGCGAACGGATGTTATCAAAATTGGCGTTGCAGAGAAAGCGGGATGATTTTGCTAGTTTAGCGACGTTCGCGTAGCGTCTCGCAGAGAAGGAGCGTTACCCGAAAGGCGGTTCGTATAATAAATAGAAACTAAATGGCAGAAAATCAATTAAGCTTAACACCAGAAAACTCTGATAAAACTTCCAAAATCCTGCCGATAATCATAGTAATAATTGCATTATTAGCTTTATCTTCAACAGCAATATTTATTAAAATAGCTGTTAGAGAAATGAGCGCTGTTGCTACATTATTTAATCGCTTATGGATAGCGACTATTATCTTTGGATTATGGAGTGGAATTAACCAAGTACGGACTAAAATTACAGATGATGAACCTGTATTATCACAGCAGTCTTATCCAATCAAAGAGATAGCGCTTTTAATCGCAGTGGGTCTAGTTCATGTATTAGGTCGATTATCTTGGACTTGGTCGCTAACTCAGACTGGTGCTGCTAATGCTAATGCCTTAGGTAGCCTCAATCCGCTATTTACTACTTTAGGAGGATGGCTATTTTTTAATCAAATTTTTGGGCGCAAATTTATCATCGGTTTGATCTTAGCCATAATCGGTGCGATCGCAGTCGGATTTGAAGATTTATTGCGTTCTAATAATAATATTACAGGTGATGCTGTTGCCCTGACATCATCGATATTTTATGCAGCAAACTTTTTACTTATCGAGCAGATCGGCAATAAGTTTTCAACTATCACCATCCTAGTGTGGCGCTGTGCGATCGCAACTTCATTGATGATACCAATAGTGCTAATCTTGGAAAAACAAGTTTTCTCAGTTACTTTGTCGGGGTGGTTAGTAGTATTTGCGCTAGCTGCTATTTGCGAAGCCTTGGGTCATGGGCTAATTGTATACAGCCTCAAAAATTTTTCATCAGGATTTATTTCTTTACTCTTACTACTCAATCCTGTGATTGTTGCGATTCTTGCTTGGATACTTTTCTCGGAAAACTTGAGTATTTTTAACTTGTTAGGATTGGCTCTAATTTTAGGGGGTATATATCTAGCCATTTCTAATAAAGAATCTGTGCAATCTAAAATTAATCCCCAGATCCAATCTCCACCAGAAATAGATTCATCCGCCAGTTCCCCAAAATAATACCAATTTGAAAAAAATAATGCGACAAATAGACCGTATTGTAGAGACGCGATTCATCGCGTCTTTACCCAAGGACGTGTTGCAATCATTAATTGAATTGCGATAAGAAACGATGGCACAGCCCGCCACAGACATCGCTGTTTCTATGGCACTACTACTTGAGTAATGCCAATAGTAAGTCGGTTATAGTTTACCAGTGAATACCTTTTGAGCCGGGCCTGTCATGTAAACTCGTTGGTCTACTTCTGACCATTCAATTTGCAAGGGGCCACCAGGTAATTCTACAGTGGCGGTGCGATCGCATTTCCCGGTTAGCACACCAGCTACTAAAGAAGCACAAGCACCAGTACCACAAGCTAAGGTAATTCCAGCACCCCGTTCCCATACCCGCATTTTCAAATAGTCACGACGTACCACTTGAATAAATTCCGTATTTATGCGTTGGGGAAAAACTGAGTGATGCTCAAATTTTGGGCCGATGCTTTCTAGCTCAATTGCTGCGACATCTTCCACAAAGGTAATGCAGTGCGGATTTCCCATATTAACACAGGTGACTTCCCAAGTTTGCCCCACCACCTCTAACGGCACAGAAATAACTTTTTCTTGGGCGGGTGCAAGAGTGGTAGGAATTTCGCTAGGGAGTAACCTGGGTAAACCCATATCTACTTTAACTTGACCATCAGATAAAAGTTGGGGAGTCATTACACCACCTAAAGTATGAATGCGATATGAGTCTTGATTTCGGGATTCCCCTTCTAAGTCTGCTAAAAAGCCAGCTAAACAGCGAATGCCATTACCACACATTTCTGGTTCAGAACCATCGGAATTAAAAATCCGCATAGTGTAGTCAGTGCCGTTCTCTCCAGGGAGGGCAAAAATTACACCATCAGCACCGATACCAAAATGGCGATCGCACAACTCGATGGCTTGCTCTGGAGTCACTACAGGCAAAGATGAGGAGCGATTGTCAATCAAAATAAAGTCGTTGCCTAGACCATGATACTTAGTAAATTCGATTGCCATTTCTTCAAGGATGAATTATCAAGGATTAGTTACTCTTTATTTTGCCTTGTAGGTTCATCTTTACTAAAAATGCTTACCGAATTTGACACCACTTTACCCAGTATTAGACAAGTCCAAAACCTGATTAAACAAACAACGCCAGTAGAGTTAAAGCTGCTGACTGGTGATGTACTCACAGGAAAAGTTTTATGGCAAGATCCACAGTGTATCTGTATTGCGGATGAAAACAGCCAGCAAACCACGGTTTGGAAACAAGCGATCGCCTACATCAAGCCGAAAGTGAGTTAAGAGTGAGGCAGAAACACCACAACCTATCGCTTTATCATTTGCTTCACTCGGATTAAAAATTCAAGCCCACGGCTTAAGCCGTGGGCTTGGAATAAAGATGCCTTGCACCTCGCATCTCGAAGCAATTCTTTATTTATTGTGGGCTTGTATTCCATAATTAAAGTTGTGTATTTTTAATTATTTCATCACTAGACCCATGTTTTTGCAGCACAAACCCACCGATTGCGTCCTTGTTCTTTAGCTTTATATAAAGCTTTGTCGGCGGCGTTAATTAAATTTTGAGATGAACTGTTATCTGTTGGTTTTTGAATGGCAACACCTAAACTGACGGTCACAAAATATTGAAACCCATTATTATTTTTATGGGGAATCTTTAATTCTTGAATAGATTTTTGAATCAACTTAGTTACTTTAATCGCACCTGATTCGTTCGTATTTGGTAAAATTACAACAAATTCTTCACCACCATAACGAGCTAGTAGATCGGTAGGACGCTTTAATACAGATTGTGCTGCACGAGCAACTTGTATTAAGCATTCATCCCCAGCTAGATGTCCATAAGAATCGTTATAATTCTTGAAATAGTCAATATCAAATATAATTAAAGATAAATAATTTTCACTTAGTTTTAGTCGATCCCATTCCTGAACTAAAAACTGATCGAAACAATGACGGTTGGCGATTTGGGTTAGAGCATCTAGCTTACTAAGTTTTTCTAACTGAGAATTTGCTAGTTCTAAAGCATTGTTTGCTTGAGCAAGTTGATTAGCTTGGGAGCGGAATTGCTCTAATAATTCAGAATGTTCTAAAGCTACATTAAACTGAGCAGCTAACTGATGGATAAATTGAATTTCCGACTTTTTCCATTCGCGCGGAAAATGGCACTGATGAACGCATAGTAATCCCCATAAAGTTTTTCCTTTCATTAAAGGTGCAACAATTTGTGCCTTGATTTGAAATTGCTCTAACAGTTGAATGTGGCAATCTTTTAGCCCAGCTTGATAAATATCTGATACTACCTGTATACGCCCTTGGTGATAAGCAACTGCATATTTTTCACCAAAACAATTATCCTTTACCTTGATGGCGATCGTAGAATCGTAGTCAGGCAATACATTCTCGGAGACAAATTCACCAGAGGTATAGTTCGATTCCGGGTCAAATCGAAAGATACTGACGCGATCGCTACGGAGAGCCTTACGAATTTCTCGTACAGTAGTCTTAAATAAGGTGTCTATATTCAGAGATTCACGAATTTCAGCAACTAAATTAAACAGAATATCCTGCTGCTGATTTGCTTTATACAGTTCTGCTGCTTTTTGTTCTGCTTGAGCTAAAAATTCTGCTTGTTTAACTGCAAATCCTAACTGCGTCGCAATCTGAGACAAAAACTGAATTTCTAATTGTTTCCATTCATGTGGCTGTGAGTGCTGATAAGCAGCAAGCACTCCCCACAGTTTTTTTCCCACAAAAATTGATGCAGTTGCATAAGCTCGAATATGGAACTGTTGTAAAATTTCTAAATGGCATTGAGATAAGCCTGCTGCGTAAACATCTGAAACAACTAAAGTTTCATTATTACGATACCGTCCACCTTGATTTTCTTGTAGATAAGAGTCATTCCAAACTGTATTTTTTCCTAATGTATCTACATCATCCCATCCAGTCTCTGCAAACTCAAAGTCGCTAACAAATTCTCCACCCCAGTTTTCATAGAAACGATAAACGGCAATCCGTTCGACTCGGAGTAACTTGCAAGTTTCCTTTGTGGTTGTACGAAAAATTGTTTCTAACTCAAGAGAAGCTCGAATTTTACTAATAACTCGGTAAAGCGCCCTTTCTTGCTCTTCTAGCTGCTGAATTTGAACTTGTTTCTCATGGAGTTGAGTTTGTAAATTAGTTACACTAGGCTGTCCTAAAAGCTTACAGAGTAAATTAGCAGATGCTCTAGTAATAATACGTAAACTTGTGTACAACATTATAAGTATAATTTAAGTAATATTTTAAAAATGAAAAGATATAGCTACAACGATGTAAAAACGTAGTTTTTCTTAGTTTATAACCATTATCGCGTAAGAAAGTTTCGCGATCGCTTCTCTTCATCTGACTTTTGTCATTAAGTCTTAAAAAGCTTTTTCACAAATAATTTGGGATAAAGTACTGTAAATACAGTACAGTAAATATCATTATCGCCAAAGTATCTGATAACTGAAAATATGAGATAAAAAAGTATTGTAAAGACAGAATAAATTTGTAAAAAATAAAACTTAATTTTTAGATAGATTCAGTTAAGGACTTCAAATAAAAAAATACTCACTCAAAAAACTGGCGAAAAAACTCTCTCCTCCTTATTCCTCTGTGTTCTCTGTGTCTGGAGTGGTTCGTTTATTTGAATAATTTATTTCTTGGAAGTTCCTTCTCAAACAAGGTAATCAAATTCAATAGACTAAAAACTTCTGCGATTGGCAAAAATCAAGCAGATGATCCCATTAAATACTTTTCTGCAAAAGAGAATCAAAATTTAACGTGAGTTCGACAAGCCCTTTTTTGACCTCTCCCTCAACCCCTCTTGGACACCCAGAGGAGAGCTAAAACCCTAATTTCTCGTTGCTCCCTTTCCCTGTGGGAGGGAGAGGTTCATCGAACTCACGTAAATTTAGAGCAGTCAATCAATTTTGGATTTTGGATTTTGGATTTTGGATTTTGGAGTGACCCGAACCACGAGGGTGTGGGGCAAGCCGAATTTTAAATTTGCGGAGTCTTAAAGTTCAATCAGTCACTCTATCGGCAGGTAAAAAGTCTTTGAGCGCTTCTGCTTCACCAGCTTTCACCACTGGGATAGACAGGGGTACTGAATTGGCGATCGCAAACAATTGTTGTAGTTGACTCAGACCTGTTAAACCACCACATAACAAAACTTGGTCGCCGACTTGCAAATCCATACCGTCATCAGGATAGCGGATAAACTTACCATCTCGCCGGATCGCTTGTACTTGGACTCCATATTGCTTGCCGATATCTAAATCTGCAAGGGTTTTACCTAGTGTTGGCGCGTCTGCATTGACTGTAACCCACTGACAAGCACTATTTTCTCCGGGAACAGCCACTTGTCCCTTAGCGAATTCTGCCAAAGCTGCCAGTTCTTCATTAGCTCCCACCACCAACAAGCGATCGCCTTCTGCCAATTTGGTTTGATTTTTGGGATAATCGATTTCTTCGCCGTTAGCGCGGCGAATCGCCATCAAACTCACTCCTGTTAAATAGCGCATATCTGCTTCTTCTATGCTCATGCCAATTAAGGGCGAATTCGATGGCAGAGGATACCAGCGCTGATTTAAATCGCGGGTAGCTTGGCGCAAATCACGAGCAACTTCAGTTGCAGAGCGCTCTGGGCGCAAATCTAAATAATGATCGTTGCGGATTTGCTGCATTTCTCGTTGGACTACAGGCGGCGACAACAAGCCTAAGCCAGTTAATAAGTAGGTTGCCATTTCTAAGCTGGCTTCAAACTCTGGTTGTACAACTTCCCTGGCTCCCAATTGATACAGCACCTCAATATTTTTATCCTGGGTAGCACGGACAACCAAATCTAATTCTGGGCGCAATTCTAAAGCGCGTTTCAAGCAAAGACGAGTACTTATGGGATCTGGGAGTGCGATCGCCATTCCTTTGGCATGATTCACCCCGGCAGTTTCCAAAACGTGTAAACTAACGCAATTACCATAGACATAAGACACCCCAGCCTCGCGCAACTGCTGAATTCTTCTCTCCGATTGGTCGATTACTAGCACAGGTAGGTCGTGTTGCTGCAACAACTTCACCAAATTCTTGCCGACTCGCCCATAGCCACAAACTACTACATGGTCTTTGAGAGGCAAATCTTCTGATACATCCTGCACCTCATCTTCTTCTAAGTACGGTTTTAACCAAGGCATTGATTCGGCAAAGTTAAATAAAAATGGCACTAGCCGCAGTACAAAAGGAGTCAGCATCAGAGTGACTGCGGTAGTTCCCAAAATTAATAAGTATATTTGTCGAGACACCAGCCCCAAAGACTGCCCTTCACTGGCGAGAACAAAAGAAAATTCCCCAATTTGCGCCAATCCCAAACCGGCGATTATGGCTGTTTTCAAAGGATAGCGGAACAGTTTCACTAAGGGCGTGACAATCAAAAATTTACCGACGAAAACTATTGCCACTAATACCAAAATTAATTCCAGGTTGTTCCACAAAAACACTGGGTCAATTAACATCCCAATGGCTGCAAAAAACAAACTGGCAAAGATATCTCGCAGTGGTTCGACATAAGTCAGGGTTTGGTCGGCGTACTCTACCTCAGAAATCATCAAACCTGCGACAAATGCCCCCATTTCAATGGACAGTCCCAAATGCTCTGTCAACAAAGCAATACCCAAACACAGGGCTACAACCCCTAATAAAAATAGTTCTTTACTTTCGGTACGGGCTAGCAGTTGCAACAAAGGCGGTATCAGCCAAATCCCCGCAGCTACAGCCCCAGCAGCAAATAAAGCAATCGAACCTAGCGCTGTTAGGACGGCGATGCCAATAGTTTCTGCTGGTTGGTTGAGGGCTGGTAAGACTGCTAACATCAGTCCTAGTGCCAAGTCCTGGACAACCAAAATCCCCAGCATCACTTGCCCGTGGGGCGTTTCTGTTTCGTTGCGCTCCATCAAGCACTTAAGGACAACGGCTGTGGAAGACAGGGACAGAATACACCCCAAAAACATCCCCTTCGCAGGTAAGGCTCCCCAGGCTCCGCTTAACCCGCAGACTAAAACTGTCACCAAAATTGTCAAAGCAATCTGGAGTCCACCTCCACCAAGAGCGATCGCTTTTACCTTCTTCAGTTCCGCAAAGGAAAATTCCACACCCAAGGCGAATAACAAAAAGGCGACCCCGAACTGTGCCAGAGTCTCGACTTGAATCAGTTCTTTAATCAATCCCAGTCCCGTTGGCCCAATGACTATCCCACCAATGAGATACCCCAGCAGCACGGGTTGTTGCAAAAGTGCCGCTAATAGTCCGCCACAGGCTGCAACACCTAGAACTAAAACTAAATCAACAATTAACCGAAAATCTTCTTGCACCAGTTTTAAAAGAACTATTAAGACTTATTAATTCAGAATACAAACGTTTTACGGTCTCAAACAGCTTGTTTAGTAAAGGAATGACAAAATTTGCTTATTTTTAAAGGAGTGGACAGTAGGTGAGCAGTAAGGATACATCAAGGTTTTTAAAGGTATTTTGATTCACGAGTATTAAAGGTGGATTCATCCAGTTCAAATACTCGTTAACGGAGTTCAAAGGTGGATTCATCCAGTTCAAATACTCGTTAACGGAGTTCAAAGGTGGATTCATCCAGTTCAAACACTCGTCAACGGAGTTCAAAGGTGGATTCATCCAGTTCAAATACTCGTTAACGGAGATCAAAGACTTATTATTGCATTATTTAAGACGCATCTTTTCTGGCTCCATGCCCGATGCCCATTAAATTTACGTGAGTTAGACAGACCTCTTTCTCCCAGCCTTCCTCTTTTTTTAGGAGCTACGGTGTACACACAAGTGTTGGTGCAGTGTATCTATCCCGCCTCGGAATAAATTCCGAGTCTCATAACGAAAGTCTTCTAAAAGAAGACTAAACTAAATTTCTTCTTTAGTCTTCTTTTAGAAGACTTTAGCTATCAGCCCGGAACTAAAGTTCCGGGCGGGATATTTGCTCAGTGTGGGACTTTCACTTAAACAGAAATATTGGGTGGGTAGGATTTTTAGAGATGTGTGTACACCGTAGCCCCAAAGGGAGAGGGAGGAGTAACTAAATTAGAGGGTTTTTGCTCCCCTCTCCTCTCTTGTCTTTCAGAGACGCACTCGCGTTCGAGACGCGCAAGGGACGTAGGAGAGGGGCTGGGGGAGAGGTCAAAATAGTACTCGTCGAACTCACGTTAAATTTTAGGCGAACTGAGGGCATTCAATAATAGCAGCGACCACGGCAGTTTAATATCAGGTATGAGCCATGAGTAGTTTCTCAGTACAGGCAACGCAGCAGGTAGTACAAAACGCAGAGAGCGTAATGATGCGGGCCGATCGCCATTTTCATCTACAAGATTATATTTTTTAGCTAGTTCGGCAACAATCTGCACGCGTCCTGTATGGCGGATCATATTTGGTTCACTAGCAAGTGCAGCGATCGCTCGTCCAGTAAATAACGGAGTTTCCCAGTTGTAGCGATCGCTCAAGAATGAGTTTTTCGGGTCAGTAGCATTAGTTTGGTTCATCTCAGAAGCAAAACTAGAAAAAAGCTCAGTACCAACAATACCCGGCCAAATTGAAACAGAAGCGACGTTATAGGGTTTTAACTCAACAGCCATATTAGCAGCAAGGCGATCGCAAGCTGCTTTACCAACACCATAAACTGTATTAAACAGATAAAACATACTACCCCACGAGGAAATAGTACAAATTAATCCAGAGTTACGCTTAGTCATCATCCGAGCTGCAAAAACACTTGCAACATAGTGGCTGCGAAGACCAACGTTGTTGCTAGCATCCCAAAGACTTGGTTCAGAATCCCAAAAAGGCTGTCCCTGAGCGTCTTTTAATGCCTGAACTCCTGAGTAAGCATTATTTACCAGTAAATCGAGTTGGCCATTTTGCTCATCTTGAATGCGATCGAAAAGCAAACGCACCTGCTCATCCTCGCTGTGGTCTACTTGGACGGGAATGCATACACCACCGACTTCCTCAATGGCTGATTTCGTTTCACTAAGACTTCCTGAAACCCCCTCACTGGAAGAGTTGTTGAGGCTGCGACCCGTGACGTATACAGTTGCACCTGCTTCACCAAGACCAATGGCAATTCCTCTACCAATTCCCCGCGTAGCACCTGTTACCAAAGCCACTTTACCTTCAAGGTGTTTCATGAGCGCTCATTTCTAATCTTTTAGCGTTAAATATTGATTATTACAATATTCTTTCGTCGCTGTGACTGAAACAACTTCTACTTCTATCGGTTTTTCTTTAGTTCCGTCGATCAGAAACTCACTAGCTCCTTCACGAGGTTTTTTCGGATTTCCCCAATCATAGGTGTAACCTAAACCCGTCCAAGGATAATGTTCTTGGCTAGCAACGGCATAAGAAGTTGTGTATATCTCTTGCAAAATCGGATAACTAGCAGAAATCGGGATTTTAAAAACATTACAACTAGAATCATTAATTTCTGGATCGACACATGGTCTACTTAAATCTTCAGCTTTCACCCACATTTCGACAAAATGCGTCTTATTGGAATTTCTATTTAAAATCAAGCCTAAATACTGCTGTAACCTCAGAGAAAGCATGATATTACCGGGAATATTTATACCGATACCCTTACAATTTTGACAAAATTCCTTAACTTGAGGAACGGCTGTTAACCAAGTCCGTGCTTCTATGCTTTTTTTTGTACCTACTTTCCAATCCTCAGTTGGGTTTTTGACATATTTCCAACTCGCCATCAGATATTCAATTTTGCCGTTATTTTCTCTCCACTTTACTTGAGTATTGGTTTGTGACAATGACCAAAGATTTTTTACTACTTTATCTTCACTCGGTTTTTTTGCATCCTCAATCGCTGCATCTAAATGCCTTTTCAGCGCGTTATAACTTTCTGGTTTATTTTTCTCCAAATACTCATTGACATTTGGATTGGTTTCTAATTGCGCTACTAAATTCTTTCTGAGGTTTGGTGTACTCTGTATAGGAATTTCTCTAGCTAGCAAACTGGAATATCCGACTGCCAAAAATGCACCTGTCAAGCCTAAAAATACTTGAGTATTTAATTTTTTCATGAAAATAATCCTGTGAATTTCCAACAATATGTGAATGTCCCATCCCATGTAGATATGGGTTTCACTCAAAGATTGAATCTGATTTTATATTTATGTTTGGTTGAGATAATATTGTGCTTAATATTTTTAATTAACTCTATCTGTAGAAAAATAAACATCTATGAGCTAGTAGTACTCTGTCAAGAGTAAATTGATGGATAAGCAAGTTGCTAGTAGGGAATAAAGTCTTTAGAGGCTATTTATAAAGTAAATCTAAAGGTGGTGTTTAAGGGTAATGGCAAAGATAGGATACTTTGAAGACAGTGTATATACTTAGTATACATTGGCTCGAAAAGCTTATTCTATCGACCTTAAGGCCTCTCATTCTTAACTATTCCCTAAGATAGATTTTTTCCTCGGAAAGCGTAATAAACAATTTAGAATTTGTATTAAAGCAGATAGGGATTTTAACCAAATGGGTCGTCATTAGACTCAATGTATTTGCATGAACATCACTTTTGATAACTGGAGTAAACTTTTTCTTATTCTCAGTGTTTTAAATTAAATAAAAAAATATCCAAATAATTAAAAATTAACGTTATGTCTAATACACCTAAGAAACCAGATCCAAATTCTTCTAATACACCAGATCCAAATTCTTCTAAGCAAAATAATATTGTTTATAACTTATTTAATAGTATTTTTCCTAATTCTCCTTATTTTAAGTTTATAAATAGTACATTCTTTGCAAACTTTTTAATTAATCACCCATTTATTGCCAATTTATTAATTTTTTTGATTATATTTTTAACTGGTGGAAATTTATATCAAAATTTTATAATTAATCAAATTTCTGATTCAACTTATCAAAATAAAATATGTCAAGAAACCATAAAACTGATAGAAGAAGAATTAGAAACCAAGAATAAATCGGGTACTGTAACTGGTTCTTATAAAGCATCCGAGGATAATAAAAATTTAAATTTCTTACCATTTAATTGTGAATACTCAATAGAAGATGAAAATAAAAATATATCTAAAAGGGAAATTTATTTGAGATATACGCCTGTTTTTGGTGAATACATTAATGAAGAGTACAATAAGAAACGTGCTGACAAAAAAATGGAAATGAACGAAGTATGTAAGCACAGTACTATAGTAGTACAGATGGAAAAATATGCTAAAGATAACTCTCTTTTTGACAAGATTAAAGGAGATACTATAAAACCAGGAAGGGCTGAGATTTTAACAAACAAACCGCATGCTTATCCAGTACATCGATGGGTTTGTCATTTTTCGGTTTCAAAAAAAACTAAAGAAGTTAAACCCTCTTTAGGAGGTGGTAACTATTATATGATAGACCTCAATTTATACCAATTAAAAATGAATCTGCATATAATGGGGAGAAGCAAACTAGGTAAGTTAACAGAACCATGAGCCGCCCATTTAAAATTGCGATCGCCGAGAGCGAAGAGGAACTGAAAAAACGCCTACAAACAGTGTCTTCA
>NZ_JAVRBQ020000146.1:0-18397 GCF_034531215.2 Nostoc sp. ChiSLP03a | reverse complement strand
TTCAATAGGTCATCAGTGATAGCATAAATTGTAATTATTTCGTTTAACATTACCCCTCCTAATTTTTCCTCTGGAGGGGATTTTATTGCTTATGCAATGCCACCTGAACACCTGCAAGCATAACTAGCAACTTGGGTTAATTAGTATCAATTTTCCAGCATAGAAAAGAACTGGATGCACTCATATCAGCAGTTTTGCAGCATAACTGTAATTTTCAGCAGTAATCAGGGAAATATAAGTTTAATTAACTTTGCAATTATCGCAATGCTAATTCGGGGTGTTATCAGAAATGTTAACTCAAGGTTAAAAATTTAAACTATGTTGGCAATGCATAGCATGACAAATGCTAATAATTTGAACTTGCAATTAGAGTCTACTTTGCAAGAATTACCACTTTGGTCTGTTTACGTCGAAGCAGATAGTCCAGCAAATGATTTGAATACACTCTTTAAGCAAGAGCCTTTACTACCAGGTATTATTCTGGTGAAAAATCATGACTATCTAGGGATGATTTCTCGACAAAGATTTTTTGAACACATGAGTCGTCCCTATAGTTTTCCACTATTTTCTAAACGACCTGCAATCAATCTGATTAACTTTCTTCAGCCAGAGGTGTGTATAATTTCTGAGGATACGCTCATTGTAGAAGCAAATAAGCTAGCTTTGCAGCGAGAACCTCAATTCGTATATGAGCCGATTTTAATAGAAACTCAGTTAGGTAGTTATAAGCTACTCGATTTCCATCATTTACTTTTAGCTTATTCCCAAATTCATATTTTAACATTAGCTCAACTAGAGAAAGTAGAAGAACAATCTAGAATTGCTAAAGTAGGTTTTCGTACCCTGAAGAATAACTATGCGCGATTAATTCAAAATGAAAAAATGGCTGCTTTGGGACAATTTGTTGCTGGCATTGCACACGAAATCAATAATCCTGTGAACTTTATCGCTGGCAACCTTGTTTATGCACTCAACTACACTCAAGATTTACTACAATTAATTAGCTTATACCAACACCATTATCCTGCACCAGTAGCAGAAATTGAAGCTGCGATCGCAGAAATGGAACTAGAATTTTTAACTGCTGATTTTCTCAAACTTCTTGATTCTATGAAGTTTGGTACTGAGCGTATCCAAGAGATAGTTCTTTCATTACGCAATTTCTCTCGTCTCGATGAATCCGATAAAAAGATAGTTGATATTCATGAAGGTATTGATAGCACTCTAATAATATTACAAAGCCGTATCATAAATCAAGAAACAGGTCAGATAATTACTATTGATAAAGAATATGGAAATCTCCCTTTAGTAGAGTGCTATGCTGGGTTAATAAATCAAGTATTTATGAATATTCTATCAAATGCAATTGATGCGATATTCGCGAGTTTTGAGTCAGCTTATTCAAATCTCAAATCACCTGTAATTCGTATTCGTACTGAAGTCACAGACAATCGGGAAGTAGTTATTCGCATTGCCGATAATGGTAGTGGAATTCCCAAGGATATACAAAAGCGATTATTTGACCCTTTCTTCACCACAAAACCCGTCGGTAAAGGCACTGGATTGGGGCTATCTATCAGCTATCAAATTGTTGTAGAAAAACATTGTGGTCAACTGCAATGTATATCTACCATAAAAGAAGGAACCGAGTTTATTATTACAATTCCTGTCGAACTTAATTCCTGACAAGTTAGTTAAAAAATCTCTATTTTGGGTAAATACTAATCGCTTTAGGCTTTTTTGCGAGTACTTCGACGCGTAGGTGCTGGGGTAGCTGGTTCATAAGCCTTGAGTCCCCCATCGCCTGTAAAAATTTCTACTTGAAACGTGCTACTGGTTTTGGCGTAATATTCAGCCACAGTCTTAATTGTCGCATCTCCAATAGAAATCTTTCTAGAAGCTAGAGTAGGCCACTCAGTAGCCAGTTGTTTCAATTGCTCTGAGTTCCAAAGTTCACCTACTTGAGTTTCAAAAACTCCCCAAGGTATAACTCCATCTGCTACTTTCACTAAAATATTACCGAAAGCTTGAGCAATTTCATATCGCTTAGAGTTAGCTTGGGCAATATGATTACCAGTTTCTATAATTGTTGCTATTGGTAGTATAAACTTTGCACCTTGTTTTTCTTCTTGCTGAAAACGGGCTTCAACTTTTTTTTTATCCCATTTATCTTTATCAGTACCACAAGTCTCTTTACCAGGTACACCTAAGTAAACGCAAAGTATTGATGTGTCAATAATCAAAACCTTTCTCATATTTAACTTTATTTATTATCAGAAAGGCTTTTTTCAATTGCACCTTTAGTTGCTAGTTTGCCTAAACTACCCGATGCTAACAAAAGAGGAAGATTTTCAATATCTTCTAAAAGTGTAAGCTTGCTTTCTCCAGTTTCTTTATCGCGGTGTGCGACAACCACAAAAGGAACTATCTCTGGGCCTAAAGCATCAAGCAAAGCTGGATTATGGGTAGTAAGTAAAATATCAATTTTTCTTTTCTGACCAATTTCTCGTAGTATTCTTACCAGCAATCCTGCACGCGAGGGATGAAGACCATTATCTATTTCTTCAATTACTATTTGACTACCTTCTGGCCTAGTAAGTAATGCTGTAATAATTGCTAGAAAGCGGAGAGTTCCATCTGACATACTTCTAGCATCTATTTCTGTAATGTGACCAGGTTTCCATTCTTCTTGAGAGTAGAGCATTGCATCAGTACGAAATCTACCTACTTTTTGCGCCCAGACTTTTTGTATATCACCTTCTGGTAGCTCTTTAATGTAGTTGGATAGAGCTGCTTCAACTTCTGCTTTCCGTTTCTTAGATAATCCAGCTAGTATACCAGCTATATTTGAAGCATCAGTTTCTAGCTTTTCCCCAATTGGGGAGTAAGATCGCATTTTAGAGGGAATGGGATTTAAAATAAAAATATTTCTAATAAAATGATAAAAATTATATATATTTTCACGTTTCATTTCAAATGAATTCATATCTGCCTCAACAGATAGAACATCTGTTAAGTATGTTTGAGTAGGCAAAAAGTTACCCATTAAAATATAATTATTATAACTATTATTAATACCTATTTCTTTTTTGTTCAAATAGAAAGCTTCGACAAAATCTCTAACAATATTCTCATCAAAACTAATTTTATATTCTTGATAAATTATAGATTCTTCTAAAACTTGAAGGGAAGGTTTTGTTTTTACTGTGATAGCATAAATATAATCAGTATTAATATCTTGACCTTGTATAACAGCTTTTAATGTAAATTTTTTTTCAGGTTTAAATGCAGCCCATTCTACACCTCCTCGAATTGAAGTGAGTATTGAATCACCTACTAAAGCTGGTTTAACATCCTGCCTTGTAAAGGTTATTTGTAAAAATTCTAAAGCTTCAACTACATTAGACTTACCACTCGCATTTGTCCCAATCAAAACAGTCAATGGGTCAAGTGGAAGCTCGGCATAACGGAAACTTTTCCAGTTTTCTAAAATGAGTTGCTTAAGCACGATCAACTCCAAAACTCTACTTACTTAAATTTAGCTCCTAACAGTGGCGAGCGCACAAGATTTTTTCTTCTTTAACATCCCACCCAAAAAACAACAAAGCCAGCAGACAAAGTAAAAAATTGTGTAATTACTCTATCTAACTGGCTAAATTTCGCTGCACTTTTAGAGATTTATTTTTCTGTTGGTAAATCTACACTGTAAATAGTCTTCCCTACCAAGTTACGCAGTGTTACCGTCATCACTTTTGTATTTCCATCAATTTTAACTCCTCCAAAGAATTGCAAACCTTCACTTGGTGGTCGATTTGCTTTTGTACCTGGAGGGAGGCTTTGAAATATCAATTGTGGGCCAAAAGTATTCTCTAATTCGTTTGGCCCAAATGTGCCAGAGTTAAGCGGCCCGGCAACGAACTCCCAAAAAGGTTTAAAATCAGTAAACTTTGCTTTAGCGGGGTTGTAATAGTGGGCTGCTGCGTAATGTACATCAGCAGTTAACCAAACAACATTCTGGATATTTTTGTTTTTGATAAATCGTAGTAAATCGGCAAGTTCTAATTCTCTTCCTAAAGCTGGGCCATTTCCATTAGCCCAAGCTTCAAAATCAGTGCTACCGTCTTTAACTATCAGCCCCAAAGGCATATCACTAGCAATTACTTTCCATGTTGCTTTTGATGACAGCAATTGCCTTTTCAACCATTGCACTTGGGTTTTGCTCAAAAAGTCTGTTTTTTTACTTGGTACTGGCTGATTATTCGGGGAATTCGGCCCCCGGTAGGTGCGCTCATCCAGCATGAAAATGTCTAATAATGGCCCATAGTTGAAAGAGCGATAAATTTTCGCTTTATCTGGATTATTGCTTTCATATCCAATAGGCAGATATTCAAAAAATGCTTGTCTTGCCCTTTCGGTTAACAAGTTAACATCCTTAACTGTATAACGGTCATCGTTAAGGATAATTTGCCCAGGATACCAATTGTTCCTTGTTTCGTGGTCGTCCCACTGTGCCAATATGGGAACTTCAGCATTGAAACGCTTGATATTTTTATCCAGCAAATTGTAGATATAGTTACCACGATATTCTGTGAGAGTTTCTGCTACTTTAGATTTTTCTGGTGTGGTGATGTTTTTCCAAATTGTGCCGTCGTCTAAAGTTACTTCTGATTGAATGGGGCCATCAGCATAAATATTATCGCCAGAATGGATGAAAAAATCGGGATGAAGTTGGCGCATAGTTTCGTAAATTTTCATTCCACCAAAATCAGGATTAATACCCCATCCTTGACCGGCGGTGTCGCCACCCCAAACAAAGAATATATCTCGTCCAGATTTGGGGGGAGTTCGGAAACTACCATAAAAAGGAGCGCTGTAGGTGCGTTGATAATCTAAATCTTGGAAAATCACCCGATAAAATAATTTTTGGTCTGGTGGTAGATTCTTCAGATAAAGTCGTGCTGTAAAGTCGCTATTCTTTAAAGCATTAGGCCCGACAACTCGCTGCACATTGCGGAAAGATTCGCTGGTAGAATATTCTACAATCATTTTGGCAGAGCGATCGCTCCGACTCCAAATCACGATGCTATCGTTAGATATATCTCCGCTAGCTACACCATAAGGTATGCCAGGACGCATTTTATCAGAGGTGATAATTGCAGGTGCTTTGCCAAAAACTGGTGATTTAGCGACAAAATTTGTGGAAATAATTCCGCCAGCAGTGATAGCTGAACGTAGCAAAAACTGACGCCGATTTAGCTTCAATGGGTGATGAGATTCCATATTAAATAACAGCAACCTTAAACTAAAGTATTACAGGATAAGTGTTTACCACACGTTGTTATATCAACAAGTAAAGATTGAGTTATCTAAGGGTTAATAAAATATATTTAGTTTGATGTAATCTGAATGGTAGTGTTGATTATGAACTAGTACAAGCAAATTTATCCATGACCGAACAGAAAAGGATACAGAGCAACTAAATTTATTTATGAGTTTGTTAATTTTGAATTTTGAATTTTGAATTTTGAATTCGGAGCGAAGCGACGTGACTGCTGCTGTCTTTTTAGAAAATGTCTACAAGTTTTACAATAATGTACCTGTAGTCAATGACCTATCATTCCAAATTGAAGCGGGGGAGATATTTGCTCTACTTGGCCCGAACGGTGCGGGTAAATCCACCACAATTCGGATGCTGACTACACTCACGAAACCATCCCAAGGACGCATAGAAGTAGGTGGATATGATGTGATGCGCCAAGCAACGTTGGCAAAACAGAGTATTGGTGTAGTCTTGCAACAAGTCAGTGTGGATAACGATTTAACCGTCTGGGAAAATATGGAACTGCACGGGAGACTACATCACATTAGTAACCCGCAGCGACAAAAATTGATTAATCAATGGCTAGAGTATGTTGAGCTAGCAGAAAAACGTGATGATTTGGTAAAAACCCTGTCTGGGGGTATGAAACGACGGTTGCAAATTGCCAGAGCCTTATTGCATCAACCGCAAATTTTGTTTTTAGATGAACCAACGGTAGGACTAGACCCCCAGACTAGGCGACGCCTCTGGGAAATCATTCGGGATTTAAATAAACAAGGGATGACGATGCTACTGACGACCCATTATATGGATGAGGTCGAATTTTTATGCGATGCCTTTGGTTCTACCAAGCCAGGACGCATCGGTATTATGGATAGCGGTAAGCTGATTTCTTTGGGAACTTTACAACAACTGCGTTTTGCTCACGGTGAAGGTTTGGTGATGAAACAATTAGGTGTGTCTAATGTCGGAAGTGATAGCGCTCGTAATTGGGAATACCTGTTTTTCCCATCCTTGGAAGCAGCAAATATCTATTTGAATGAACAGCCAGATAAAACTGGAATGATGGTGCGTCCCTCTAATCTGGAAGATATTTTTGTGGAATTAACGGGACGCCAGTTAGATTAACCTCATCCTCCTAACTGCCGCAGCATGGCTTCTACCCTTTCTACGCCATCTGAGTCATTGCGTCGTTTGTACAAGTCACGGGCTTTCTGAAGCAAGCTGTTTGCTTGTTTGGCTTGTCGTCGCTGTTTATACATCGAACCCATCAACTCATAAGTCTGGGCGTTGTTTTTATCCAAATCGATTGCTTGTTGGTATGCCCAGGTAGCAGCATTATAGTCTCCCATACGCGATTGGGTTACAGCCAATCCTAAATAGGCGTTGACGTTGTTACGGTTCAGTTGTATGGCACGACGATAACCTTCCTTTGCCCCACGCGTGTCGCCCAAATTGGCTTTGATGTAACCCACAGCGTAGTAGAAATCACTATTGTTAGGGCTGATACCGATCGCTTTACGATAAGCTGCTAATGCTGCCTGGTAATTTCCCTGTTGGGCGTATAAATACCCAATACCTGAATGGATTTTAGCATTCTTCGGATCTAAACTAGCTGCTTGCTGATAAACAGCGATCGCACCACCATAATCTCCAGCATTCACTAACCTCCGTCCTTCCTCCAGTAATTGCTTTAACTCTGGGTTTTTAGCTTGCGCCACTAATACCTGAGCCTGAGCTACTGAAGGTACGGTGAAAGTAAAACATCCTAGTAACACCACACTAAACACGAATGATGTTGGCTTGTACACAGTAAATTTCCTGAAATTTTAGAGGACTTTTTTCTTGTACATTAAAACAAAAATATGGACTTTTGAAAACTGTATTTCTTCGTATTGATTCAGATGTTAATAGTTCATTTTCTTTTCTTTTACATTTAGCACTACATAACAGAGTTTTTACTGAAGGATGAAGTGTCAACGAGCCAAGGCAGGTGAAGATACCCTACATATAAACCAGTAATATAGCAAAACTACACATTTTTTAATCAGTAGTTCTACGTATTACCTAGAAAAACTCAACAGGAATCTGACTTAATCCTAGATTCTGATACAACAAGCTTATAGGCTTTGACATTTATTCCTATTTTTATTTCATTTCAGAGTTTGCTGACTCTGTATCCAATTTTATGACATTTTTAATCCTTGATACTACCCTTTGAGAATTTATTATCTAGGCATTTACATCCTTTTTTGGTCATTCAAAGATAAGATAAATTTAAACTGTAAAATGTTGCATTAATCTGTTTGAGACAAGACTAACCCCAAAGTGCAATCTAATATTGTATGAGAGCATGTTTGTCAAACCTGTATTCTGTAATAATAGTTACAATTATTCAAGTGTTTACCAAAATACTTTAATAATAAATATTAAGATATATCCCATATAGGAGGTTAATTTATGATTATAACTACCACTGATGTCATTCAAGGAGCCGTGATTGAATCATATTTAGGCATTGTGACAGCAGAAGTCGTCTACGGCAGCAATTTCTTACGAGATTTTTTGGCTGGGATTCGAGATATTATCGGTGGACGCACTGGTAGCTATGAGCGTCTGTTTGAGCAGGGTCAACGCAAGGCACTAGAAGAATTAGAACAACGCGCACAACGTTTAGGAGCAAATGCTGTAATTGGGATTGAAATTGATACTGGCACAATAAATATTGACCAGTCAGGAGTGCTTTTGCTGATTACTGCCACAGGCACTGCTGTGAGGATGCGTTAGTTTTTGATGATTTTTACTTTTGACATTCATTACACAGCTTTAGTTAGATTAAGGCTAATGGTATACATCTTTAAAGCTGGTTTCTGATAGCTAGCTAATAGTTATATCTTAAGTTAAGAGTTTTTAGATGGAAATTTTAGAAAAAATACATAAATAAACACTAAATTATATTAAAAATTGTTAAACAAAGTTTGTTTTTTTCTGGCTAAAGATAGACGTATTAAATCTTTCTATTGATAGAGATTAAAATAGAACATTTAGTTATTTAATTTGAAGCATAAAGATGAATATACCCGAGCAGAAACTTTGCTGAAACAGCACTGGAGAAAATAAGCGATGTCATACGTAAATCGGACAGGAAATGACGTTATATCTACTGATCCTGTGGTAGCAGGTCGAGTAGCTGAATATCACGACCGTGTTCGCTGGGGGCCAATTATTGCTGGTTTGTTGGTTTCTTTGGCTACACAATTAATTTTAAGTGCGATAATTGGTGCGTTTGCGGCAGGTGCAGTTGAAAGTTCAGGTGCGCCTAGAACAATTGCTCCTAACGCTGCGGGTAACGCGGGGCTTTGGTCAACTATCGCTCTACTAATTTCCCTGTTTACTGGTGGTTGGGTTACAACCCGTGCTTGTGGGCCGATGAACCGCAATACCGCTCTTCTCAACGGCGCAATTCTTTGGGCAACGACTTTGGCAGTTAGCTCATGGCTTTTAGCAAGTGGAGTATCTGGTGCTTTTGGTGTTGCTGCTTCTAACGCTGGGGAAGTCATAAACCAGGTACAACAGCAAGGTGGTGTTAATGTACCACAAGCAAACGTAACTGCCCAACAAGCTCGTGATGCAGCAGCTAATTTACGTTCGGGATTGTGGTGGTTTGTGTTTGGTTCTTTGTTGGGTTTAATAGCCTCAATGATTGGAGCTGTAACTGGCGCTCGTAGTCCTCGGACTAACACTTACAATGCTTAAATAATTATTTGAAAATTCAAATGTTATTTATTTTTCAACAAAAGCACCTTTTTCAAGGTGTTTTTTGTTTATTATTTCAGGTTGGCGTTTCTAGTGCCCGATTAATTCTTATATCGTCAAATTACTCTTTATTGATACCTTTAATTGTATATCCGAAGTTAAGTATCAGTATCGAATGTTTCTTTCCAAAGAGTCATGAATATCGAATATTTGATAGCTAATTTAATAAGGTCAATAAATCGTGAATATCGCGCTTCTAAAAAACATTTCTTTCTGTTTTTTAAAAGCACGATATTTTTATGATTATTTTTTCTAAGTAAATGCAACAAAAATTTTACACCGCAGATCACCATTTTAGATACGAACCTTCAATTCCCTGCTCGCGACGAATTTTGCCATCTTTTTCAAACCAGGCAATTACTTGCTGCGCTGTCAAATCTTCAATAGCAACACCGTACTCTTGGGCAATATGCTTCAAAAGCTTCAGTGATGAAATTGTCAATCTTGTTAAAAACTTTTCTGGGGAAGACAACGACGCCGCATCTACTTTTGCTGACTCTTCCAGGGTTAAAAATTGTGTTGATGGTTGCTGTGGTGATACATCCATAAATGAAAAAATGAAATGCTATCTCAAAGTTAGTTAGGTATTAGTTATTAAAAAAATGACAAATGACAAATGACAAAGGACTAATGACTAATGACTAATGACGAATTTGTACTAAATAGCCACAACGATGTTGACCATCAATAATCCAGTGGGTGCGTTCTACGATACAATCTGGTAAGACGGCAGCAAACATTTCTAATTCGTGACCGCAGATACTAGGAAAAGATTCGGCAACGTTAGAAATAGCGCAGTTATGCTCCATTAAGATAAAGCGATCGCACTCAAAGGAGTCACTCACATCAACAGGGTGATACTCCGCCATGAAGCCTTCCGCTTTTCTCAACTCGACTAAGTTGGCTACCCGTTCTCGCAGCGAACCATTACCGACGCGATCGCGGTATTCTTTGGCTTTACGCTGCCACTGTTTCTCTAAAATCGATTTAAATTGGTCGTGTCCTACCGTTTCGGCTAAGGTGTCTAGCAGCGAAACCGCAAAATTGCCGTGGCCATCACCAAAGCGATCGCTCATTGTGCGGTGCAAGCGATCGCGTCCTTGACGACTCAGTTGATAAAGATGCTGCGGCCGCCCCATCCCCGTTGCCTGCACTGATGTCGAATACAAAACTAGCTCCTCCGTCTCCAAATCTTTGAGATGGCGACGAATAGCTTGAGGGGTAACGTCTAAAACTTCAGCTAGCTCCAAAGCCGTTGCTTTTTCGTGTTTGTGCAGATACTCTAGGATATCTTGCTTGGTTGAGGACTGGTGGGTAGTCGCCATCTTCATGTGGTGCGAGACGTTCAGCGAACGCCCCAAAAATTAATTTCTTTGAAAATTTGACCGTGCCGATTTTGGATTTTGGATTTTGGATTTTGGATTAAAAAAGTTTTCTGGTATATAGCCCGCTACGCGATCGTCAATCTAAAATCCTTGAGCCAAGCACCTTTGTGGTCTCTTTCAATCCCAAATTGCGAATCTAAAATCCAAAATTGTTTGACTTTGACAACATTGTTGTTGTTAATTTAGCGTAAAATGAAGATAGATTAAACAACATAACTGTTGTTTTACTCTCCACCACTATTCTAGCAGCCGTGTAACCATTCCGTAACGGTAGATGGGAATCGGCTAAAGAAACCCCGTCTCCCATCCTTATAGAGAGATTCAAGTTCCGAACACGAGAGATTATTACTGATGAGTGCCACTGTCAAAACCTTAGTCAACCAACCCTACAAGTACGGCTTTGTCACGGACATTGAGGCCGACACTATTCCGCGTGGACTAGACGAGGACGTTATCCGCTTGATCTCCTCTAAGAAGAACGAGCCGCAATTCATGCTGGACTTTCGCCTCAGAGCTTATCGCCAGTGGCAAAAAATGACGGAACCAACTTGGCCGAATGTCAAGTATCCGCCAATAAATTATCAGGATATCATTTATTACTCAGCGCCAAAACGCAAGAAAGAAAAACTAAACAGCTTGGATGAAGTCGATCCAACCCTTTTAGAAACTTTCGAGAAGTTAGGCATTTCCCTATCTGAACAGAAGCGGCTGGCAAATGTCGCCGTTGATGCAATTTTCGATAGCGTTTCTGTCGCCACTACATTTAAAGAAAAGCTAGCGGAAGATGGGGTTATTTTCTGCTCAATTTCGGAAGCGTTGCAAGAACACCCAGAATTGATCCAAAAATACTTGGGTAGCGTTGTTCCTGTAGCTGACAATTATTTTGCCGCTTTGAACGCCGCCGTATTTAGCGATGGTTCCTTTGTCTACATTCCTAAAGGCGTAAAATGCCCAATGGAACTATCTACCTACTTCCGCATCAACTCTGGTGACACGGGACAATTTGAGCGGACTTTGATTGTCGCCGAAGAAGGTAGTTATGTTTCTTACCTCGAAGGTTGCACCGCACCGATGTATGATAGCAACCAATTACACGCCGCCGTTGTGGAACTCGTTGCTCTCGACAACGCCGAAATTAAATATTCCACCGTTCAAAATTGGTATGCTGGAGATGCCAATGGTAAAGGCGGTATTTACAACTTTGTCACCAAGCGCGGTTTGTGTCAGGGCGTAAATTCCAAGATTTCCTGGACTCAAGTAGAAACAGGTTCGGCAATTACTTGGAAGTATCCTAGTTGCGTGTTGGTGGGTGATAACTCTGTGGGTGAGTTCTACTCGGTGGCGCTGACAAATAATATGCAGCAAGCCGATACGGGTACAAAGATGATTCACGTAGGTAAAAATACCCGCAGTACAATTATTTCTAAAGGAATCTCCGCAGGTAATTCTAGTAATAGCTATCGGGGTTTAGTGAAAGTTAATCCGACGGCTAAAGGCGCGAGAAATTATTCCCAGTGCGACTCGATGCTGATTGGGGATAATGCTCATGCTAATACTTTCCCTTATATCCAGGTGCAAAATAATACTGGGAAGGTGGAGCATGAAGCTTCTACTTCTAAGATTGGGGAAGATCAATTATTCTACTTTGCTCAACGGGGTATTTCAGCAGAAGATGCCATTTCGATGATGGTTAGCGGCTTCTGTAAGGATGTTTTTAATCAGCTACCGATGGAGTTTGCTGTGGAAGCTGATAAGTTGTTGAGTTTGAAGTTGGAAGGCAGTGTTGGATAAATGGAAGCAAGGATAAACACAGAACGCCGATGTCTCTGTGTTTATCTTTTGGAAGAATGACGAACCGCGAAGAGAGAAGGGAGAGAAAATGATTATTGAAAATAGCGAAGTTGTGCTGTCAGTACGGAATCTGACGGCTAATGTTGATGGGACACCGATTTTGAAAGGTGTGAATCTTGAGGTGCGATCGGGTGAAATTCATGCGATCATGGGGCCGAATGGTTCTGGTAAGAGTACCTTTTCTAAGGTGTTGGCTGGGCATCCGGCGTATGAGGTGACTGGCGGTGAGGTGATTTTTCAAGGGCAGAATTTGTTAGAGTTGGAACCGGAGGAACGCGCTAGAAGTGGTGTATTTTTGGCGTTTCAGTATCCGTTAGAAATTCCGGGTGTGAGCAATTTGGATTTCTTACGAGTGGCGTACAATTCCCGTCGGAAGGCGCAAGGTTTAGAGGAAATAGACGCTTTTGATTTTGACGATTTGATTGAGGAAAAGCTGGATGTGGTGAAGATGAATGCCAGTTTTCTTAGTCGGAGTTTGAATGAAGGTTTTTCTGGTGGTGAGAAGAAGCGGAATGAAATTCTGCAAATGGCGCTGCTGGAACCAAAGTTAGGAATTTTGGATGAAACTGATTCGGGTTTGGATATTGACGCGCTCCGAATAGTAGCGAATGGGGTAAATCAACTGGCAAGTCCAGACAATTCGACAATTTTGATTACTCACTACCAACGATTACTCGATTATATTGTGCCTGATTTTGTGCATGTGATGGCACAAGGGCGAATTATTACGAGTGGTGGTAAAGAACTGGCACTAGAATTAGAGTCTCGCGGTTATGACTGGGTGCTGGCAGAATTTGCTGCTGCTGAGGTGGGTGTGTAATGAGTATTCAAGTATCTCCTAGTCCTATTCCTAATTCAAATGTAGTCAGCTTGACATCGACTCTCTTAGATAGAGATGATTATCTGACTGGGTTGTTAAATCAAGTAACAGCAACTAAAACAGAAGGTTGGTTGCAGGAATTACGCCAAAGTGCCGCTAATTGGGTACGCCACTCGACTATCCCGACTACCCGCGAGGAAGAATGGCGATTTACTGATTTGTCGTCTTTGCGGCAAATTCAATTTAATTTTCAGCCAAGCCAGATATCTAATGCAAACGGTACACCTTTATCGCTGCCAGAAGCACTAAAAAGTCGTTTAGTGTTTGTTAATGGCAAATTTGCTCCTGATTTATGTGCAATTGCCAACTTACCGCTTGGCGTTAAGGTGAGTAATTTATTTAGCTTGTCTGCGGATAATCGTGAGCATATAAGACAGTATTTAGCTCAAACAGAAGGAGCGCAGGAAGTATTTACCGCGCTCAATACTGCTGGCATCAACGATGTAGCAGTAGTCTGGGTTTCCAAAAATGTGAAAGTGGAAACGCCGATTCATTTACAGTTCGTAACTGTGGCTGAACCTTCAACTATTTCTCTACCGCGTTGTTTGGTAGTAGCTGAGACTGGAAGTAGCGTTATGTTAGTTGAAGAGTACACAACTTCTTCTGGTCTTGTAGGGGATTTTGTAGAGAATAATACACCAGAATTTGTTGCCTTTACTAACGCAGTAACAGAAATTTGGCTGGGAGAGAATGCTCAGATAAATCACACTCGGATTCAACGCGAACATCTGGCCGATTTTCATATAGGTAAGACTGCTGTAACCCAAGCTCGTGATAGCCGATATACTTGTCATGCCATAACTTTAGGTGCAAAGTTGTCACGGCACAATTTAGAAATTTTGCAAACTGGTGAGCAGACACAAACTACTCTCAATGGTTTGACGATAATCTCTGGTAAGCAATTGTCTGATACTCATAGTGCGATCGCACTCAACTATCCTCACGGTACAAGTGACCAATTGCATAAATGTATTGTAGGCGATCGCGCTCATGCGGTATTCAATGGTAAAGTTTTTGTACCCAAACCAGCGCAGTTGACAAATGCAGCCCAGTTGAATCGTAATTTGCTACTATCATCGAAAGCCAGAGTTGATACCAAACCCCAATTGGAAATTACTGCGGATAATGTAAAGTGCGCTCACGGCGCTACCGTTAGCCAATTGGAAGATGATGAAATATTCTATCTCCAAAGTCGGGGAATTGATGAAAACGATGCTCGGAAGTTGTTAATTAACGCCTTCGCTGCTGAAGTTATCAACAAAATACCAGTTCCTTCTCTGCGAGAAATCCTTTTAAACACAGTGAATAATCTCAAGTCCCTGACTAATGAGTAATAACGTAATCTACCAATGACTTTTACTCCTACCAAAACCCTTGCTGATAAAGTTCGCGCTGACTTCCCAATATTGCATCAGGAAGTCAACGAGAAACCCCTGGTTTATCTCGATAATGCTGCGACATCGCAAAAGCCTTTATTCGTATTAAATACCCTACGGGATTATTACGAGCAATATAATGCTAACGTGCATCGCGGTGCCCATTCCCTGAGCGCTAAAGCTACCGATGCTTATGAAGGTGCTAGAGATAAAGTTGCCAAATTCATTAATGCTGCATCGCGTCAGGAAATTGTCTACACTCGCAACGCAAGTGAGGCGATTAACCTAGTCGCCTATAGCTGGGGAATGAATAATTTGCAGCCTGGGGATGAAATTATTCTGTCGGTGATGGAACACCACAGTAATATTGTGCCTTGGCAATTGGTAGCACAAAAAACGGGTGCAGTACTGAAATTTGTAGAATTAACACCAGAAGAAACTTTTGATTTGTCACAGTTTAAAAAACTGATTTCTGAGAAAACTAAGCTGGTGTCTGTGGTGCATATTTCTAATACTTTGGGTTGCATTAATCCAGCAGAAGAAATTGCTGCGATCGCACACAAATATGGTGCTAAATTTTTAGTTGATGCTTGCCAGAGTGTTCCCCATTATCCTGTCGATGTACAAAAAATAGATTGTGATTGGTTGGTAGCATCCGGTCATAAAATGTGCGCCCCAACTGGGATAGGATTTTTGTATGGCAAGTTGGAATTATTAGAATCAATGCCACCATTTTTTGGTGGTGGCGAGATGATTGCAGAGGTGTACTTAGAACATTCAACTTATGCAGAATTACCGCATAAATTTGAAGCTGGTACGCCTGCAATTGGAGAAGCGATCGCACTTGGTGCTGCAATAGATTATCTTAGCAGTATCGGTATGGATAAAATCCACGCCTACGAAGCAGAATTAACAGCTTATTTGTTCCAACAATTAGAGCAAATACCCCAAATTAAAATTTACGGCCCCAAACCAAATGCTAAAGGGGAAGGGAGAGCCGCTCTTGCGTCGTTCACCACTGGGGATGTCCACGCTAACGACTTATCTACATTATTAGATCAAGAAGGCGTTGCTATCCGTTCTGGACACCACTGTACTCAACCATTACACCGTTATTTAGGTCTTGCTGCAACCGCACGAGCAAGTCTATCTTTCTACAACACCCGTGAGGAAATTGATATTTTCATCAAAGCCCTGAAAGAAACTCTCGATTTTTTTACAGGTTTACTTGCTTAAAGTTACAAAATATTCCGATAGTGATTGTGCCAAATATCAGCAACATATCTTGCTAATAGTTGGCACAATTTAATTATCTGGATTATTTACAGGAGCAACTAAAGTGTCATACAGTGACTTTACTTTAGACAGAGTTAGAAAAACCTTTGGTTTAACTATTTCTGATAAAGTTGATATATTTGCATCTGTACATGAAGTAGAGTGTCCACCATTACTTACAGAAGTATTGCGGGAAAATGTACCTTTAGCTCTTGCTAGTAATACCGAAAAATCCCGTTCAGAGATGATTATTGCACCTATTTTAATAGCTGTAAGGAAATATTTAAATAATCAAATAAGTTTATTTTCTGGTATTGACTTTACTGTTGATTCAGCACAAGGTTTAAATGGAAATTGCGATTTTATTATTAGCCGTTCACCAGAGTTACTAATTGTGAATGCACCAGTTGTCACAATTGTAGAAGCTAAAAAAGAAAATATCAATGCAGGATTAGGTCAGTGTGTAGCAGAGATGTTAGCAGCTAAATTGTTTAATGAACGTGAGGATAATAACATTCAGGCAATTTATGGTGGAACTGTCACCACTGGAACTAACTGGAAGTTTTTGAAGCTCATTGGGCAAGTGATTGAAATTGACTTGAGCGAGTATTATATTAATGACATAGGTAAAATTATCGGAATTTTATCTAACATCCTAACAGAAGAAGTATTGTAATATGCTTGTCAAGTCAACGCCTGCTGAACAAAGAATAGTGCTACAGAACATTAGCTGGGAAACCTTTGAAGCCTTGCTGAGAGATACAGGTGAGGACAGAGGCTCAAGATTTGCTTATGACTGCGGTGTTTTAGAAATCATGACTCCACTTTTTGAACACGAAAACCCAAAAATCCAATTTGATCATTTTATTCTAGTCTTAGCTGAAGAATTAGAAATTGAAATTAGAAGTGCTGGTTCAACAACATTGAAGCGAAAAATATCAAAGCAAGGAATAGAACCAGATACTTGCTACTATATCCAGAATGAACTAGCTATTAGGGGTAAGCAAACTTTAGATTTAGAAAATGCTCCGCCGCCTGACTTAGCAATTGAGATTGACATTACCAGCAGTTCAGTTAACAAATTGGGGATTTATTCAGCATTGGGTGTAACTGAACTTTGGAGATATGATGGGCAAAATTTAAAGTTTTATCAGTTGGTAGAGGGGCAATATGTTGAGTGTAAGTTGAGTATTGCCTTTCCTCTAATATCAGTGAGCGAGATAAGCAGATTTATTGAGCAGAGTAAAAGTATGGGTGAAATTGCTTTGCTAAAATCCTTTCGCGGTTGGGTGAGGGATAAAATAGGATAATAGGGTGAGCAATGCAACCTTTTTTAGGAATAATTTAATGTATCTTGCCCACAAAGAATTCTATATCTTTTAAAGCTTGTGAGTAGTTACTAATAGGAAGTTTAACATCACTGCCATCTGGCATTATATATTTAGACTGTTTGGGAAGCATAGACATAGGAATTCCAAGAGACGATGATACTTTACCTGATGTGTGAAAATCTTTGATATCTGAAAAATAATAGTTTTCCCATTCCTTGCTAGAAGTTGGGGTGTGTTGACAAGGTGCAAATAATGAAGGAAATTTATTAAATTGCTGGTAGCAAAAATCAATTAATTCTGTTCTTATAGAATCAAAAGCTGTTGCAACTCCATCCTTAATTGTATAGTTATTAAAAACAAACTCGTAAATTACTGGCAATTTCAGTTGAAAGTGTTCTACTTGATTATTAAAAGTAATTATTCCATCAGCATATTGCCTTAAAGCGGCAGAAGGATATTTACCAAAAAGCAGCATAAAAAGACTTTTTATGCCTTCAAGAGAGCTAAAATCTGCCATCATTGGAACCACAATTTTATCTGAAGAAACTAGAGCCATTTGTGTATATATAGAAAAGCTGGGATTGCAATCTATAAAAACAACCATATCTTTATAGGTTTCACTATTATACTCATATTCACATAACCTTCTTATAGCGGTCATGTATTCTGACCATGCCTTTATATTTGCCGGGTTAATGACTGCATAATTTAAAGCTAATGAAAGAGACTCTAAAAAAGAATCACCAGCTATTAAATATAAATTTTTAGATATATTTTGATTGTAACGGTATACTGGAACTTGATATGAAGTATTTGGTTTTCGGAAATTTGAGTTCCCCTTTAAAAGCCAATCTATAAATCCAACTATATTTTTTCTAGTAGCCGAAGATTGTAGCCTCTGATTGATTTGGTATCCTTTTTTCCCTCCTCCAAGCAAAAATTGAGAAATATTTGCTTGAGGACACATATCAATAACTAAAACTTGTGTTTTTGGGTTGTTTTCTGCATAAAGTGTTGCAGCGTTATACCAAATTAATATGAAGCTGCATAGAATAGAGCTTCCAAGATAAAGTTATAAGAAGAGACAGAAATTACCTGCTCAAATGTGAGTTGGTCGAAGATTTCTTGGATGCGCTCGCGTAAAGCTTGTAAAGAAGAGAAAA
>NZ_JAVRBQ020000145.1:0-27215 GCF_034531215.2 Nostoc sp. ChiSLP03a | reverse complement strand
TATAAAGCTGCATAGAATTCGATCCCCCCTAACCCCCCTTAAAAAGGGGGGAACCGGAAAAACATCTATCAAAGTCCCCCTTTTCAAGGGGGATTTAGGGGGATCAAGATATGTGCAACTTCACATTAAATTGGTATAAGTATCGTATTTTAGGAGAAGAAAATCTCAAATCATTATCCAAGATACTTACAAAATTTAGCAATGATTTCTGATGGAAATCATCTAACAATTAGTGAGGTTTGAGATGATTATCCCGATTTTAGATATGCGTCTATTCCGAGAAAAAGAATGGTTATTTAGCTTACTGATAATATCTCTATTTCTATGGCTGATATTTTTGGGAAACTCCGCTTTAAGAGATTGGGATGAAGGTACTGTGGCACAGGTTGCCCGTGAAATTTGGCGTGCCCCGCTTGGTTCAATGCATTGGCTTTATCCCACATTGGGAGGACAACCTTATCATAATAAGCCACCCCTGATGCACTTATTAATTGCTTGGACTTACTCGATCGCAGGCGTGAATGAGTGGACAACACGTCTACCGGGTGCAGTATTAACTGCCTTGGGAGTGCCTTTGCTTTACTTGGTGGGATGTTTGCTTTTTAACCAAAGTTTACCAGCTCTGTTTAGCGCTTTAGTTTACCTGACGATGTTGCCTGTAGTGCGTCACGGAAGGCTAGCAATGCTAGATGGTACAACTATTACCTTTTTCTTGCTGCTGTTGTTTTGTTTGCTAAAAGCACGTCAAAATCGTCGATATGCTCTCGGTGTGGGATTTTGTCTGGGGTTAATCGCTCTCACGAAAGGGATGATAGTTTTACCGCTAGGAGCGATCGCTTTTTTATTTTTGATTGCAGATCGGCAGTTTGCTTTGTTAACAAGTCCCTATTTATTAGTGGGAATATTTTTCGGAAATGCACCTGCGATCGCTTGGTTTGTCGCTCAATGGCAACATTATGGCGAAACTTTCTTCCAAATGAACTTTCAAACACAAACTTTTGATCGTCTGACACAATCTGTTGAAGGTCATAGCGGGCCACCTTGGTACTATTTTATTGAGTTAATTAAATATAGTTTTCCTTGGCTACTATTTTTCCCAGGAGGTTTTTATCTAGCTTGGAAAAAACGTCATACTACCTGGGGTCGCTTAATTCTTATTGGCACAATTATTTACTTAGGCACTATTTCTTTAATGAAAACTAAGCTGCCTTGGTATGTTATGCCTGTATATCCATTTTTAGCTTTGGCAATTGGTGCGAAACTTAGCGAAATTTGGCAGTACGGTCATTTTAAGGTGCGAAGTTTGAGAATATTTATAACTATTATTGCTATTGCTGGTTTAGGAGGTTGTGTTTACTTTATTCTTGCAAAGAAAGAGCTTAGTTTAATAGTCATGAGCATTGTTTTGGCAATCAGTATGAGCATTGCAGCATGGCTAATTAAACAACGCGATCGCAACTTTATTCCAGTGCTATTTTCTGGGATGTACTTAGTTTTAGCACTGTTAATGAGTTCGCAATCATGGATCTGGGAATTAAAAGAAGCTTTTCCGGTTAAACCAGTAGCAGAATTAATTCGGGCAAATGTTTCAACAGGAACACAAATTTATACTTCTTTTGCTTATGGGCGTCCCAGTTTAGACTTTTACTGCGATTGTAAAGTCACTCCTGCAACTGTCCCAACTTTACAACAAATGTTATCTAATAAATCTTATTTGCTGTTAGACAATGGGACTTTGCAGCAAATCAATTTAACTGGTAGTAAAATTATCGGTTCGGCTCAAGGATTTACACTAATTTCACCATAATTTATGAATGAATTTGAATGAATTTATCCTTTAAAGACATATTTTCTAAAATTTAACTTTGGATAAATAGCACTGCTACGATCCTTCGTTTGTTACTTGAACAATGGATTGACTAGATTGGGCTAAATAGATACCCATTAAAACTACGGCAAAAGTCGCCCAGTCAAACAAAGCTACTTGTTCTGCAAAAATAAACCAAGCAAAAATGGAAGCTAGAACTGGTTCTAAAAGAAGCGTGACGGCGACAACGCCTGAAGAGATTCTGCTAAGACTATAAGCTAAAAGTCCCTGACCCAACACTTGGCAGAAGAGAGCTTGAAAAATTATGAAAAACCAACCCATCCAGGAATAGGGCAATAGTCTATCTTCGAGGAATGGGAGGACTGGTAATAGAAACATTGTTGTCACTCCACATCGCCACAGCATGATAGTTGCAGTGCTAAATCTGGTTCGGAGTCTTTCTATCAGCAGCATACACGTAGCCATGAAAACCGCAGTTAGCAATGCTAATGCATCACCTAATATTTGATCGGTTGCAAATTGTACCTTATTGAGTTCAAAGGCGATCGCTCCTCCCAAAGCGACGACCAGACCAATCACGAATCTATTATCAAAACGCCGACCGAATAATAAATACCCAGCCAAAGCAACAAATAAAGAGTTCAAATTAGACAGTAAAGCCACGTTGGCAACACTAGTTTGACTCAGCGACCAAGCCCATAATAGAAGATAGGTTCCAGCAGAGGTTCCCATTGCCAACAATAGCCACACTTCTTGACTTGTAAAAGGCTTCTGTTCTATAGATTGGTTATCAAGCAAGGCAGGAGTAATACTGCCTTCTGCCCCCTGCCTCCTGCCTTCTTCAATAGACTGTTGGTAGCGGAAAGCCTCAAGTCCATTCCACAAACCAAAGACAACTGTTGCAATCCAACTGCGATGAAATACTACAGCATTTGCACCAATTTCTTGTTGACACAATTTAGTCAAAGATGGTGCTAAAGATATGGGAATTAAGGCAAACAATAATGATGCAGTTCCTAATAAAGCTGGTGTTTCGGAGAATTGTTGCTTTAGTAATGACAGTTTAATCGTCATACTTTTAACGAAAGTGTTAACTATATTGTTGACTGATGCCTGGAACGGATAATTAATAGCAGCTTGGCTAGATATGGCTAAGTATAAACCCATTAAAACTACAGCAAAACCTATCCAATTCGAGAAAGTTAATTTTTCTGAAAAAATTACCAGAGCGAAAATGCCGCTAAATACTGGCTCTAACAGATGCACCAAGGAGACAACCACAGAGGAAAACTTAGCAAGGCTATAGGTCAAAAGCCCATGACCTAAAACTTGGCAAACCAGCGCCAAGCAAATTACCCACACCCACCCACTGACTGTAGAAGGGAAAAGCCGATCTTGAGCGAACAAAAGTATGGGGAAGATAGCTAGAGCGGCGATCGCACAGATCCACAATTGAATTGTAGCTGGAGAAAATTTAGTTCGTAATTTTTCTACAATCAGCAGGTATGCACTCAATAAAACCGCCGAAACGATCGCAGCCAAGCCTCCTTGAACCTCGTCTGTAGCAATTTGCAATTCCTCAAATTCAATGGCGATCGCTCCCCCAAGGGCGATGACCATGCCAATCAGGAATTGCTTCTCAAAACCTTTACGAAATAGCAGCCACACCCCTAAACTAGTAAATATGGGAGCGAGATTATGCAACACACTAGAAATCGCAACACTAGTTTGAGTCAGCGACCAAGCCAACAAAACTAAAGTGGCAGCCCAAAGAATACCAGCACCTAGTAATAGCAACATATCCTGACTGGTGTAAGACTGCTGTTCTACAGGTTTGTCTGCGGAAAATCGCTGCCGTATTGCTTTGTATCCATGCCCAATCAAGAAGACTACACTAGCAAGCCAAAAGCGATTAAATACAGTTGCACTGGGGCTGAGTTCAATTTCGCTCAATTTCATAAAAATAGAGCCAAAAGAAATGGCACCTACACCTAGAAATAATGAAGCGATCGCTATCTTCGTTTGATTGAATACATTCATTAGGAAATTTAAATGCAACTTCTCATATATATGGATCGAACTCTCTAACCAACCCAATGCTCTTGGGCAAATCCTACAGCTATTTTGGCTAGTAATGTCACAAAAGCGCCTAATATTAAATATCCTTGACGAGGATGGCGAGATAGCAGCACACCAATAGCTATATTTAGAGGCACAATACCGTAGGCGAGACGGCTCAAAGAGATAGTACCTCCAGAGGCTAGCAGCAAACCAATACCACAAAAACCATAAATAACTGTAACTGGGGTCAGTTGCGTGTGGAAGCGCCACAACACATAGCCACCACCCAAGACCATGAACAAGTTGAGGAAGTTATCGATCCACTGTTCGCTTGCCAAAATCAACAAAAATAAGACTAAACCATAAAACCCATAAAATAATTTTACAGAACTAAAACGTTGACGGAAATGCCATAAAAGATAGCCACTGACAACAATCGCCCCAAATAACAAGAGATACCAGGGGTCTTCAATCCCGCCAGAGGAGTTTTGAACCCAACCAAATTGCCAATTTTTACTGCCAACGGCAATTTGCATGAACATATTTAACCAACCTTGCCAATCAAATCCGAGAGTTGGTCGCCATCCTCGCTGTGCTTCGATAAAAGCTAAAGGGTTGCCAAAATAAATCGCACAATACAAACTGAATAAAAGTATGCCAATAGCAGTAGTCAAAGCGGCTATATAGGCAATAGGTGGTCGGCGTTCTTTCCAGGCTGCGATCGCCAATGCTGGAATTAGTGCGATACCTGTAGGACGTGTTGCTGTCGCCATCGCGCCCCAAACAGCAGTCCAGCCATATTGCTTTTGATCGAACGCCTGCAAAGTCGCCGTACTCAAAAACAAATACAGCCCCTCTGTGTAAATCACTCCCGTAAACATCGAAGCCGGATACAAAGAAAGCACAGCAGTTACCCAGTGTGCTGCATTGATGCCATAACAATCCTTTACCCAAAAGTACAAACAGTAAAGAGCTGCAAAAAATGCCAAGTTGTTGACTAACGTGCCTGCCAATTCAAACGGTAAGCCCAACTCCATCAAAAACCAGATGCTTAAAGGAAACAAGGGAAAGAAGGCCAAATTATGTTGCTTGCCGTCATTCACAAATTCATAACCAGAAGTTGCGATCGCACGGTAATGGATACTATCCCAAGCATCAAAAACCCCCCAGCCAAAACGGGGCAAAAATTCCTCTGCTGGTAATGATAGTTTTGGCGCAACCAGCAACATAGCTGTCCAGATAAATATTCGACTGGCAAGCCACATTGCTGCTGGAAACAGGAAATCATTTTTCCATAAAATTTTTTTTATAATTATCTGAGCTTTGACCATAGGGTTGAGTGCTTCAACAAACTCCTTTATGTATCTTTCTACCTATGGCTGCAATCCAGCAATTTATGAGTAAGATTTTGCATATTAAATCCTCCACCAACATAATTAAGAAACTGGACAGATGAGTAATTAATTGAAATTATTTCCTATTTGGTTACTTTTGCCAATTCTCTCGGAATTTATCTTCTAAAATATAGTATTTATAAATACAAATTTTGTCTAGTTATATGAAAATTAAACCTTGTCTGGTTTGAGATCGTAGCAGGATTTTTGCCGTGCTAACAGTCTATCGAGTTGAAATTAACGGATTGGGACTGGCACAAACAGCTACACGAACAAGAAGACACGGGGATATTTTCTTTCTTTGTGTCTCTCCTCCTCGTCAGTGTATCGATTATAGCGATCGCTGTGATTAAAGAGTCCCCAGCAATTTATAGTGAGAGTTGTCTGTAAATCCTTAAGCAATTGTGAAAGCGATTACTCTTGTTGGTTCTACTGGTTCTATTGGTACTCAGACTTTAGATATTGTTACTCAGTACCCAGATCGGTTTCGGATTGTGGGATTAGCAGCTGGGAACAATGTAGAGATGTTGGCTGCTCAAATTCGGCAGTTTCAGCCGGAAATAGCAGCCATTTGCTCAGAAGATAAATTACCAGCGCTCAAAGAAGCAATCATTGACCTCAATCCCCAACCGATTCTACTGGCTGGTGAGGCCGGAGTGATAGAAGTTGCCCGTTACGGCGATTCCCAAACCGTTGTCACTGGGATCGTTGGTTGTGCTGGTTTGCTACCCACGATCGCAGCGATTGAAGCTGGTAAAGATATTGCCTTAGCAAACAAAGAAACTCTGATTGCTGGCGGCCCTGTGGTTCTACCCCTAGTGGAAAAACATGGTGTAAAATTACTCCCTGCCGATTCCGAACATTCCGCAATCTTTCAATGCCTCCAAGGTGTTCCCAAAGATGGCTTACGGAAAATTTTACTGACTGCATCTGGTGGGGCTTTCCGCGACTGGGATGTAGAAAAGTTAGCAGATGTAACCGTTGCTGATGCCTTGAAGCATCCTAATTGGTCGATGGGACGTAAAATCACGGTAGACTCTGCTACTTTGATGAATAAAGGACTGGAAGTAATTGAAGCTCACTTCCTGTTTGGCTTGGATTATGACGATATCGAAATTGTCATTCATCCCCAGAGCATTATTCACTCGCTGATTGAACTGCAAGATACTTCAGTTTTAGCCCAACTCGGCTGGCCAGATATGCGCTTACCCTTGCTGTATGCTCTATCTTGGCCCGATCGCATTTACACCGACTGGGAACGACTAGATTTAGTCAAAGCTGGAAATTTAACCTTCCGCGAACCAGACCATCAGAAGTATCCTTGTATGCAGTTGGCTTATGCTGTGGGTAAAGCTGGCGGTTCGATGCCAGCGGTGTTAAATGCTGCCAATGAACAAGCTGTAGCTTTATTTTTAGAAGAAAAAATTCGGTTTTTAGATATTCCTCGGTGCATCGAATGGGTGTGCGATCGCCATCAAAATGATAACCGTGCTAATCCCTCTTTAGATGACATTTTGGCAGCAGATCAATGGGCAAGACAAGAAGTTTTAACAGCAAGTGAAACTTTAGCAACTGACTCGCGCCTAATTTCTTTGCGATAAAAGCCTTTACTCAAATATTCAAAAGGCAGATTTTCTGTCTTTTGAGCAATTCTTGTTTAGCCTCAGCATTAGACTGAAGGCTAAACAAGAATTGCTCAAATTTCTAACTCTCAAGAAATGCGTAGATGCACAGCGGTGAGGGGGTCGCAGTCTTGGCGGTTCCCGTCGATTGCGAACCCCCGAACCCGGAGGGCTTGTCGTCAGACATCGCACTCATGATTGATAATTATTTCTAATATTAACACTCACTTAATTTACGCAACTAGCAACGGTTTTGTCGGAAGCATCCTTGGTTCTGGTAGTGGTTTGTTTTCGTCTTTCAACATTTCAACAAAAGTCTCAATTACTTCCTGACCATTTTTGGCTGCTTCTTCATAAGTCCTACCATGCGTATGAAATTGTTGCCACGGGAACTCAGGCAAGTGTACTAAAAAAAGTCTATCTTCCTCCGACCATTGAATTACCATACTGTAGTGATAGTTCATTCTTCTGGCTCCTGTTTTTCTTCGGTTTGCGCGTTTTCCATTTCTTGCAGTTTTTTCAGCACCCGTTGGATGTTTTTTTCTAAATATAACGGAGCATCATCACCGTCTTTACCCGGTATGGTTAGAGGTTCTTCGGGTAACAACGGATGCTTCCAATATGTGTGACTTCCTTTACCTCTTCCTGGTTGAAGGATATAGCCTACTTTTGACACTATCGCTTTCAACTCTCTTACTTTTTTCGGCATTACCCCTTACAGCCAACTCCTGATTTGTTTTCTCTGCTAAAGAATTCATAACTATTCATCTTTTATTTTTCAAAATATTAAAAATTGCCTCCCTGTTGACTGTTTCTGTATCCTCACCTTCTTTAATGGCTTTTTATAAAGCTATATCTTCAATAATTTCTGCTAACAAATCAGCAAATACTTCTTTCTGTTCTTGGATAACTTCGGTGAGTGCAGTTTTAAATAGTTGCTTAATTTTCTCTTCGTTAAGGTTAAGTTCTATCATATAATTTTCGACTCCTTCGAGTTGATACAGTAATTATCTTACTAGTTGCTGAATAGATTTTTTTAGCAACTATTAGGGATCCTGTCTGATTTCTGAACAAAATTTAAAATTAAACCCTGATACAACAGCCTTTTCAGTCTCAGGATGTTTTCAAAAATCAAATTGGAGTCCTAATTTAACTATCATATATTGTGATGATTGATACAAAAATTTAAAAAAATCTTTCCAGTAATTCTGCCAAAATGCCAAATTAGTTGCCTTTTACCCGAATAATTGGATCATTTTCAGCTAATATGGCATTGTCACACTTAGACAAAAATCTTAGCTTTAGTATTTATTTCAAATTAGGTCTAATAGCTTTAGCAATAGTAATTTTGACTTCAGATAAAAATTTACCCTTTCTAAATAAAGACCTTCTCAGACAAGGGCAATTATTAAGGAATGAATATATATGATTATTACATTGATTGTAGCTTGGATAGTCTTCATAATATTATGGAAATTGCTGAAAGCAACCGTGAACACTGCATTAACTCTTGCAGCAATCCTTGTTTTATTAAATATTAGTTTTGGCATTACTCCCCAAGATATTTGGCATTACGTAACGCAGTTTGCTCAAAATTTGTCGCAGATCCAAACTGGAAAATAACGATCTATACTTCACTTTTGCGAATAAAAGGTGAAGTATAAAAGGTGAAATGATAACCTTGCCCGATCAATTGTTATTTAATGCTGAAATTTTGGCTAATGCATCCTTAAAACTCGGCGGCAACTGACGCATAATCTTCCCTCTTTCGCGATCTAAAGCGACTAAAGTCACTTTGGCAGTGACGTACAATTGTTGTCTATCAGTTGAGATAATGGCGTAATCCCAATTGATTCGCACACCAGTTACCTCAGCCATGCGGGTTTTTACCAACACTGCCATACCCAATTGAATTGAACGGTGATAGCGCACCGACAGTTCTACAACTGGTAAATCGCAGCCTATAGCGACTAAATCAGCAAATTCAATCCCTATAGATCGTAAGCATTCAATCCGCGCTTCTTCCATCCAAGCTATATAGGAACCGTGCCAGACAAGACCGGCATAGTCAGTGTGGTGGGGTTGGACTCTGACAGGATATTCAAACCAATTTCCAAACTCATGACTGGATGGATTGTCAAGAGCGCTGGTTGGTGGTAGTTTTGGTCGGGTGGGTTTTTCTTCTGACATCTTCAAGTTTCTCAGCACCTATAAACTTTCCAAATTATTGAATAGCATAAAAATTAATTGCACTGCCGGACTTATTGATTTAATATTTACCTTCCGAGTATAGGGAGTGTTTTGTTATGCAGCCTAATCTCCGGTATGTTGGTGTTGTTACTTTAACTCTACTTAGTTTACTAAGTTATGGGATGGCTTACCCAGAAAATAATCAAGTAAGCACAAATGCAAAATTTAGGCACGGCTCCAGAGAAAAAGCTCAAGCTTTACCCAAGAATACTCAACTCTCAGAACTTGCAAGGCTCAACGAAGAAGCTATCAAAGAATCTCGGCAAGGTCAATCTAAAGCAGCGTTGCAGAGATTGCAGAAAGCATTAGCCATCAGCAGAGACCTTGGAGAGCGCTCTTGGGAAGCGGTAACATTTAACAATATTGGCAGAATCTACCAAAGTCAAAAAAAGTATCCTGAAGCACTTCAATCCTATCAGCAAGCCTTATTGATTAACAAAGAACTTGGGGATCTGGTTCGACTTGGCAAAACCTACAGTAATATAGGTTACTTATTCGATATCCAAAACCAACCAGAGTTAGCAATTTTTTTCTACAAGCATTGTTTGATTAATCGTGAGAAAGCTCGCTTGAATCCATCAGCATTGAGTGCCCCGCAACCAGATGCTTACAACATAACTGTTAGCCAGACATATCGCATTTTGGGTGAACGATTGCTCAAACAAGAACGTGTTGCTGAAGCACAAAGGACAATAGATTTACTCAAAGTTGAAGAACTAGAGGAATATCTCCAGAATGTGCCAGGTAATCAACGTACTGTCAAAGGTCTTAATATAGCGGCAACAGAAAAACCAATTAAACAAAAGCTGGATCAAAGTGTGGATAGTGCTGTTGTGCTGGGTAAGGAATTAACAACACTACGCAAAATTGCCCCCGAACAGCGCTCGCTCGAACAGAAACAACGCATCGAGCAATTAGTCTTAAATCAACAGCAACTTCTAGATGGATTTAACCAATTTATCAATAGTTCTTCAGTGAAAGCACAGGTAGAGCAAATTAGCCGTACAGCTAGGCGGCAAAATTTGGATTTGGAGAGTCTCAACGAACTTCGAGATAATTTGGCGCGATTACCGCAAAAATCGGCATTACTTTACCCACTGATTTTAAAAGATAGTTTGGAATTGGTCTTAGTAACTCCTGAATCTCCACCAATTCATCGCACCGTTGCTGTAAAGCGCGAAAACCTCTATCAAACAATTGATGCTTTCCGCCAAGCTTTAATCAATCCCGGTCGAAATATCAAAGCACCTGCACGCCAATTGTATGACTGGCTAATTAAACCGATAGAGAAAGACTTGAAGCTATCAGGTACGCAAACTCTGATTTACGCTCCAGACGATCGGTTACGCTACATTCCTTTAACTGCTTTGTATGATGGTAAACAATGGCTCGTGCAGCGCTTCAATGTGAATCACATTACATCCGCCAGTCTGACTAATTTAAACACCCCAAAACAATCCACTTTGCGGGTTTTAGCGGGTGCTTTTACTAAAGGTAATTATCAAATCAAAGTTGGTAATCGACAGGTTGCTTTCGCTGGCTTACCCTTTGCAGTGCGGGAAGTGGAAAGTCTAGCAGCAGCGGTTCCTGAAACTACAAAGCTTTTAGACGATGCCTTTACTCCTAAAGTCGCTGTACCCCAAATGGATGATTATACAATTGTCCATTTAGCGACTCATGCAGCCTTTGTGGTGGGTAAACCAGAAGATTCGTTTATTTTATTTGGGAATGGCGATCGCGTTAATTTTAGAAATGTCGCCACTTGGTCACTCCCGAATGTAGATTTGGTAGTGTTGAGCGCCTGTGAAACCGGCTTGGGAGGCAAGTTAGGTAACGGTGAAGAAATTTTGGGCTTTGGCTATCAGATGCAACAAACCGGCGCTAGAGCCGCGATCGCCTCTTTGTGGTCTGTAGATGATGGTGGTACACAAGCACTCATGAGTGCTTTTTATGGTATTCTTTCTACTGAGAAGCTGACTAAAACTGAAGCTTTACGCCAAGCTCAACTCTCATTAATTACTGGAAACTGGAAGGAAATAAGTCATAATGCACCCGTAGCAGCAGTCAATGACTTTAGTCACCCGTACTATTGGGCACCCTTTATTTTAATTGGCAATGGACTTTAGATATTCGCGCAGTGTCTCGTAGAGAAGTTATAGCGTTTTGATGAAATTATGGCAAAAGAGGAGCGCTCAACTAACTAACCTCTGACTTTGCTGTGTTTTAACACCTTCTAGCTAGAGGCTGAAAATCAAGATCGTGAGATTTTCGCTGATACAAAAAATATGCGATGGGCCAGCCATAGCCAATCACTTTATGATAATGGAGAAATAGGTAAGCGCGATCGCTAACTAAGCCACTGTTACCGATTAACAGTTACCGATAATCAATTTCTAATTTGCTCTCGACCTCTGAAATCTTAATACTTCTTGGCAAGAGTTTTAGAGCCTGTATCACTTTGCATAGATTGCTTGACAAGATCGGCCAATTCATCTAATTGGTTAATTGCCTCTGCACCCTCTAGCTTCATTAATTCGCGGTCATCCCGCATTTCTGTCCAAGTAATGCCGTAATCGGACACTAAAAATCGAATTAGATGATTATCACCCAAGCTAACCATAAATGATGCACTATTCATTTGGTCGCCACAGGTATAACAAGATGCAGGATACCCACGGCGCTCTAATACAATTGCCAAGGCTTGCAGGTTCATTACTAAGTCTTGGACGAATTGCCGATGTTGATGTGCTAGTCTCAGAAACACTTTTGTCCTCCAGACACCACAGTAATTTGAGTTTCTTTTATATTTTCTTTAGATTTTCTCACCCATTAGTATTGTAAACTATTCATTACAATTACCAGACAGATGATTTTGAGTCGTGAATTGACTACTTTGTTTAGGGTAGTGGATCGGGATTTTGAGGGCTGTATCAAACTATTCAGTTTGCAAATTCAAAATCTCGGACAGAATTGCTAAATTTAACTATATCTTTATACATTTCTGTCAAGGTGGATTCTTAGAGCAAGAGATCCGCTTTAAGAGTAACTTAAATTTAGCACTAGTCAACTACAGAAAAGCTACATATTTAGTTTTTATTGGCTATGTGCAGTCAAATACACTGTTATTAAACGCCATAATGTAGTTTTCCATCGTTATAGTGTCTCTTGCTTAGATGTTTAATCTCTTCTGTTGTTAACGTAGATTTTGGTATAGGTAAATGATTAGTTATACCAAATTCGTTCCTCCTAAATATAAAAAGTTAAGCAGATGACAGTGCGAATTCTAGGTTAAGTAGTCGCAAAAGGAGATAAGCAATAATTTATACCGAGATAAGTAATTAGTAGACAACTGTGAGTGTAAAATCCACAAAGGGAAAAACTTAACACTAACAATACCTAAACTCAGCAGAGCAATGTTGCCATTTAGGCAATATTTTCAGGTATTTTTGGATTATTTTCAAAAACTTGTACAAACCAAAGCACAATGAATTTAGAAGGATTATTACCTTAATTTGGTTTTGCCAAATTTAATGCATATATAATATATTTCGATTATCTATCCAAAATGAGTAATTATTTTTTATTAATAACTCAGTTAACTAATTCGTAATTCGTCAGACAATTTTGGATTTTAGATTTTGGATTTTGGATTGACCCCATAGATAAATCTAGGGGCTTGGAAATTTTAGATTTTAGATTTTAGATTAACTCCATAGATGAATCTAAGGGCTTGTACCATCAAGGAATGTCGGTCATAATGCTTTTTACAAGAGGCTACGCCTAGCTTGCTTTTCCATAAGATACACAAACTGCCTACCGTTGCGCTAATGTAATTTGTAATTGTTAGCAAGACACTTGCGGGTTATTGTCTTTTTTAGCAGTCTTGAATTAGTTGGAGTATAAATATCCAACTAATTCAATTATGAATTAAGAATTAATAGACTACTTGCCACCAACCGAAAGCTGGGCCGATAAAACGGATTGTTAACCATCCAACAATCATCAGACCAATGCCTATCCAAGCACCACGAGTAGTCCAAGTGACAAATTGTTCGCCTTGAGTTTTTGTGATCGGAACCCAAGGCAAGATCCGAGTCTCTTGACCGTATGTTTTTCCTAGTGTGGTTTTACGACGTTTTGCTTCACCCATAATCAGCAACTCAAATTTTATTTAGTTTCTAAATTTATTTTGGCAGTAATCATGCTTACTCCAGACGCGATAAATCGCATCACCTTCTATAAGCTGATAATAGTTCTTGCTTCTTTGCGATCGCGCTTTGCTTCGTCAAAATTTAAATTCGGCATTGGGGAGCCACTGCGGTGAGGCAGCCCCCGTCTTCTCCCAAGGGGAGACGCGAAGCGCGCTAGCGGTAGCGAAAGCGTTGCGGTAGCGAGGAACGAGCGTCTACCCGAAGGGTCTTGGGGTCTCCCCAAGTGGAGGAGGCAGTGCGGTCTTCTCCCAAAGGGAGAGGCTAGCGCCAAGGGGTCTCCCCAAGTGGAGCAACTGCCGTCAAGTGGCGTCACTGGTAACTGAATTTTAAGCAGAATTTTCCTCATCGGTATTGGAAAACAGGCTGGGATCGAGATAGTTAATGCGTGCCAGAGGACTTAAAGCTGCGAGAATTTGAGCGCCGTAGCTGCGGTTAACTACACGACTATCAAGCAAAGCCACAATTCCTTGACTTTCTCGTACTGGAGCGATCGCTCGTTGTAATTCATTCAAGGCAGATGGCAACAAGTATAAACGGAACCAATCTTGATGCGATCGCTTATAAAGAGCTACCCTACCAGCTACCAGAGGATTTTCTAAAGATGGTAGGGGCAACGTAGCAATAATTAACAGATGGGGTGCTGGCAAAACTCGTTGATGTTCTCGCCAAAATTCCCAACCGCTAATCAAAATACCATTCTCATCTAAACAAGTTTTTTCTACTTGCACCCGCGAACCAAATTCTGAAGCCAGAATTGCCGCTACTTGAGCCTTTAGTGGTACATCTCCCACCAAAACAACAGTTAATCCTGGCGCTGTCGCACTTAGACAAACCAGAGTGCGGACTTTGTGAATAAATGCCGCTTGAAATTCTGGCGTGTTGGGTAGAGGCAACTTATAGGGTACATACAGTTGAATTGCTTCTGCTTGATTTTCCGAAGAGAACTTCAGGCAAGTTAAATCGTCCAAACCCAAGCGCTGGCGAAAAAGGGGAGCCTCAGTTTCCGGTTCGATAGCGCTACCAATTAAAACTACTGGTTGTCGCTGCCAAATCGGCGAGAGTATTTCCCCTAATTCCATTGGGGCGTAGTGCAAAGAAAATAAACCTTGCCGATGGGCAATAGTCGCCCAGAAGAGAGCAGGGGGAGATGAGGAAGCAGGGGAGGAAAGATTTTCGTTGAGGGTTTGAAATTGTTGCCAGAATTGTTTCCAAGGTTCTGGCAGTGCTTGTACTGACTCCAAAGCAGAATAGAGACGGCTTAAAATTTCTATTTCTGGCTGGGAAATTAGATAGCACTGATATGGATTAGTAGGATGCTGAAAAAGTTCGTGTGTTAGTTGTATCCGTGCTTCACGAATTGTCTCAGCTTGGTTGGGACAAGCTAGGATGAGTCGATCCCAATCATCGGGTTGAATATCTTGGGTAAGTTGATGACGCACCCAATCTTCGAGATCGTCTACCCCATCAATAATTGTCGGGATGCCTTGGGGGAAGCGTGAGCCACCAGCTAACTGTCCTTTTAACCAAGCTTCTGGGGAGGTCAGCAGTAGCCCTTGGAACTGGGCATCAGGCCAAGCATCACCTGTCCTAATCGATTTATTGGTTGGTAGCCACTGCTGTAGACGGGGAATTTCCACGCGCAGCAGAAGTTGCTGCACTGTTTCTTGAGCAACAATAATTACAGGACCATGCCACATCAGGGCTGATGCTACAAAACTAGTACGATATCGCCCTTGATAGCCACTAACTGCCCCGACTTGAATTAGGGCGCTACGTCCCAGGCGCAAGGCGCGTGCTACCAACCGTGCCATCGTCAAATGATGGGGCCAGGAAGGGAACCCCGCTTGCGATCGCAAAAAGTTATGTAGTGACAAATGAACTTCTGCCTCAATCACACGCTTTTAATTCCATACAAAGTTATTTTTACTTCCAATTGCCCCGTTTCTATTATCTTGTCATTTGTCATTTGTCCTTTGTCCTTTGCTAATGACCAATGACCAATGACCAATGACCAATAACCCAATACCCTAAATTATGCCAACTTACACAGGAATTTCCAGCGAAGCTTTCAGGCATCCACTAGATCGCCAAGCGGAGCAAGCTTTACGAAATTTGCCAGGATTTGATTTAATCGCTCGTAAATTTGTGGAATTTATCTATGAACGCCCTCAATTAGTCTATCTAATGGGTAACAGCATCCAAGTCGGCCCGCGTCAATATTCCACTATTTACCAGATGTTTCGGGAATGCGTCCGAGATTTGGACATTTACCCAGAACCAACACTGTTTGTCTCGCAAAATCCCCAAGCAAATAGCTATGCGCTGGGGCAAGAGAATCCTTACATAGTCATAAATACAGGGATACTAGACTTACTAGACGAAGCCGAAATGAGGACGGTGCTAGCCCATGAACTGGGGCATATTAAATGTGGTCATACTATTTTAATTCAAATGGCGATGTGGGCGATGAGTGCTGCTTCAGCCTTGGGAGAATTGACCTTCGGCATCGGTAATATTGTCACCCAAGGCTTGATTTACGCCTTTTTTGAGTGGCGGCGCAAAGCTGAGTTATCGTCAGATCGCGCTGCACTACTAGTAATGGATGACTTGAATCCTGTGATGTCAACGATGATGAAACTCTCTGGTGGCAGTAACAAATATGCCAATGAATGTAGTTTACAAGAGTTTATCAAGCAGTCAGAAAATTATCAGGCATTGGATGAGGATGGATTGAATCAAATATATAAATTCTTGATCTACAATGGCGCTCAGGGTATGATGTTGAGTCATCCTTTCCCTGTTGAACGCTTGCATTACTTACGGTCGTGGGCAGTATCTGAAGAATATCAGCAAATTCGCCGAGGAAATTATCAGCGATCGCCTGCTTCCGGATCGGTAAATGTTTCAGCAGAATCTTCCGAAAATCAAACAGAAATTTTACGCCGCCAAATTGAAGAATTACAACGAGAAATCGACAGAATCCGAAGGTCTGAGTAGTTTTGAGTACTAAATAAAGATTAGTAGGGTGGAATAGTGCCTACTAAATCGTTGGATTTAGATCCCCGACTTCTTCAAGAAGTCGGGGATTTGCGTTCACAGACATCATCTACAGGAAATTAAAATATTTAAGAGTTGAACCAGATAATTACTCCAGTTCCCAATACACAAATAATTCCCGCCAAGCCAGCTAAGGGTTTTTTATTTTTACCTGTGAACCAGTCAGAGACAATACCAGTGTAAGTAATTAGTTCTGCTGTATCTATGGTAGCGATCGCCCATACCCATCCTGCGTGCAATCCCCAAGCTAAACCCAAATTCCCGCTAGAGGCAAAGCGTGCTAACACCAGCACTATTCCCATCAGCCATAATCCAGGAAGTTGGGGTACAGTTTCACGTTGCTCCCAAACCAGATGTAACAAGGCAAAAATCAAGCTAGAAATTGCTGCTGCTACCCAAGCTGGGTAATCCTGTGCTAATTCTGTGAACAGGAAACCGCGAAAAACTAACTCTTCTATCCCAGCGACTAACAATGCTATCAAGAAAATCGGTAGCAAGATGGGTAATACTAACTTGAAATTAGACTTCTCAAAAGAACACCAACCTAACCCGATTTGCCCACTAAAGACAATAGTTAGACTCAGCACTCCTAAACTAAAACCTATTGCTAAAAAACCAAAAGTCGAAAAATTGGCAACACAACCGTAATCTGAAAAAGATTTATTAGTCAACCAAATAACTCCCCAGAGGATCGGGGGAGCTAATAGGTAAAGTGACACCAATAACGGCATTTTTTGCTCTGGCTGTAAAGGTTTAGGAGGTTGCCAATTAAGCAATATTGCTGATACTGTTGCTACTGGCAACCAGCAAACTATCCAGCAAACAAAAAATGCCGTCACTATAACTAGTGGCGGTGCATTTTCTCTAAACGCCAGTAAGGCGTTGACTGAAGACTCAAAGAAAGTTATCAAAATAAACAAAAAAACACGATAGACTTCTTGCATTATAGATTTCTTGCCGATCGATCAAGACTCTACTAATTTTGGTAAATTCTGCAAGGGGTCTAATCGTATTTTTTACCTGACTACCAATTTGCTGTCGGAGTAAAGACAAGTTATCATAACCTGAAACTTATCCCTACCATTAGCAAATTTACTCTTCGTCTTCTAAATCTTCGTCTGAGTCGTCAGAATCTATATCTTGTGAGGTTAGTTTTTTATCGCTTTCACCTAGTTGAATCAGGTGAATATGTTTGTATCCCAGCCTAATTTCAAACTCATCTCCAGCCTTCAAGCCCATTGCTTTGGTATATGTAGCACCAATTACAATCTGACCATTTTGATGGACACTAACCCGATATGTCGGTTCGCGACCACGACCATCTTTAGGCGCTTCTGGACTTAGAGGAATTCCCCTAGCAGATAGCAAAGCGTCATAAAAATCGGTGAGATTGACACGAACTTGGTTATTCTTAGTAACAGTGTAATAGCCGCACTGTTTAGCTCTTTCTCGGCGTGGTAATGTGGAAAGTTCTTTTACTTTAGCAAGTAGTGCTTTTCCAGTTAATGGCGCGGTTGCAGTTTCAGTCATTATGCTCAAATTTTCCTTACTCTCTCCAAACTGATAAACTATGTAGTCTCATGCCAGCATTTAATTTTTTAGCATTTGCATAGAGCTACTGAAGACTCTAATGTAACGGGTGAATTCCTGCCGATAGGAGCCAAAAGCACTTCTATATATGGTTGTCTACAACCAACTAGAGGCCATAGTTGCCACAGACATTAATTTTGGTGATGTTACGGCACTTTTAACCATTATTCGCCATCAGAAAGAAAACTATTTTCTTCTTTAGCGCTACTGTAGCGGTGTAACTTTCAGCCACCATTACAAATGGGGTTAGGTTCTACTGCAAATAAGTCGTAGACCCGAAAAATAGCAGGCTTTTCACTTTCAGTGCTTGCCTTTCTTGCCAATGAGCAAGTAGAGTTTTGTCGACTCGTCCTCTCAAGCTTAGGACAGCATAGTATTTCAATAGAGTCCTACGGGTATACACCCTTTTGTCCTACCAGTAGAGACGCAAATTTTCTTGTCTCTACATTACGAATCAACAAAGCAGTAGTAACCGCGCTGATACGGCTATTGATTCTGGTTTTGCTACTTCGTAATTTTATATTAAATACTAGCATGGACTAATAATAGCAAAATAGTTGTTTAATTTTGAATTAAAGTTGCTGGTAAATTTTTATTTAAATTCCTGGACTTGAAAGTTGAAAAAAGCAGTGACGATTTTCTTAACCCTTTATTATTGCAAGTGCGAGCATTGCTATCTGGCTTTGATAAAAATTTATATATTGAGACGAGCAGTTTTGACCAATGAGTTCAATCTCATATTTTGTTGATTAAGAGCAAGCCAAAAAGCGAAAAGTCTGGCACCTGTGGGTTTCGCGGTACTCTAACTTTTCTTTGAAAGTGGTGAGGATTTTTCCTCGGTTTATTATCTTCAGGTCAAAAGCGGCCAGAGGATTTTGCACGTCTGTCTATGGGATGAATAAATCTCTTAACATCTGCCTAGTGCTTGATTGCCACTACTATATATTAAACATGGGCTTTCAGACTTCTATATAATCAAAAAATCCCGTAAAGTGGTAGTGAAGGTGGAATTTTACTGTCAGGACTGCTTGACTCAAGTTGACATCAAGACATATTGCTAACTTCCCATGCATTTCATTTGGATAGGATCGCTAGATCAAAGATCAACTGAAGTTACTTTTGAAGCAAACTCTCTTTCCTTTACATTGCCAAACAGGTAAATTCAATGCAAAGCTGCGATTACATTTTTGGCGTTTTAACTTAGAATTTGACAAAAATCTTGCCTACAGCGCTACTATAAGTAAAATTTTAATGGTTATCCTTAAACTAGAATCAGTCGCCCTTTAATCGTCAGCCTATTAACACCAGGGTTTGAATTAGGGGCAAAAAGTATAACTTACTTTTCGCAACTAGCTGCTTTGACTCATGATTGTTGAGGGTGGTGAAGTAATTTTAAAATTTTGGTTAGTAGTTATGGAAGTTATTTTTAAGGTCATTCGACAGCAACAAAATTCCTCCCCTGTTGTACAAACCTACATTGTAGAGGCTGAACCAGGTAATACAATCTTGGATTGCCTCAATCAGATTAAGTGGGAGCAAGATGGAACTTTGGCATTTCGCAAAAATTGCCGCAATACTATTTGTGGTAGCTGTGCTATGCGAATTAATGGGCGTTCGGCTTTAGCTTGTAAAGAAAATGTTGGGAGCGAACTTGCCAGATTACAACAAATACCATCATCTCAAAGTAAAGTAAATGCTATTGCTGAAATCACGATCGCACCTCTTGGCAATATGCCCGTGATTAAAGATTTGGTTGTAGATATGAGCAGCTTTTGGAATAATCTAGAGGCAGTTGCTCCTTATGTGAGTACGGCAGCACGACAAGTACCAGAAAGAGAGTTTTTGCAAACACCACAAGAGCGATCGCGCCTCGATCAAACTGGTAACTGTATTATGTGCGGTGCTTGTTACTCTGAATGCAACGCTCGTGAAGTTAATCCAGATTTTGTAGGGCCCCATGCTCTTGCCAAAGCTTACCGAATGGTAGCAGACTCTCGCGATAGCGATACCGAAAATCGTTTAGCAAGCTATAACGAAGGTACTAAAGGCGTATGGGGTTGCACCCGTTGTTTGTACTGCGATTCTGTTTGTCCAATGGAAGTTGCACCATTAGAACAAATCACCAAAGTTAAACAAGAAATTCTCACCCAGAAACAAAATAGTGATAGTCGTTCAATTCGTCACCGGAAAGTATTGATAGATTTAGTTAAAGAAGGTGGTTGGATTGATGAACGCCAATTTGGTTTACAAGTAGTTGGTAACTACTTTCGGGATTTAAAAGGATTACTCAGTCTTGCACCCCTCGGTTTGCGGATGATCCTCCGGGGTAAGTTTCCTTTATCATTTGAATCTTCTGAGGGTACGGAACAAGTGCGATCGCTGATTGAATCTGTTCAACAAATTGAACAGAATAAGGAATAGGGCATTGGGCATTGGGCATTGGGCATCGAGAAGATACAAGGGAGAGACTTCTCTAATAATTCCCCCTTGTCCCCTTGTCCCCTTATCTCAACGCGGTTCTTGAGGTATATTCAACGGTTGTCCGTAACGGTCATATACTAAAACATCCCACTGACCATTGTTACTAGACTCAAAAGCAATCCTGCTACCATCAGCACTAATTGTAGGGTTGCGGACTTCGGCTTGCAGGTTGTTGGTCAAATTCCGTGATTGGCGTGTTTCTCGGTCGTAGAGAAAAATAGCCGATCGCCCCTGACGGCTAGCTGCAAATACAATATAACGACCATCTTGTGAAACACTAGGATGATTTGCGATCGCATCAAAGGAGTTTAAACCTGGCAAATCAACTAAATCACGAGTTACCGTATCAAACATATAAACATCTTGGCTACCACGTCGGTCAGTAATAAAAACAATGTATCTCCCAGAAATTTGGGGGTTTAATTCCGACGCTAAACTATTAAGACTTCGACCCCCTGGATCAAAGGGATAACTCAAAATCCGAGGGTAACCAAAACACCCAGTCAATAAACTTAAACAGAAAAATATAGGTATAAAAAAAACACGTTTCATATAATTCAGTCATTAGTCATTAGTCAATAGTCTCACAACTCCTAACTCCTAACTTTTAACTCCTGTACAGACAAGGGTTAATCGCGTCTCTCCTAACTCTTACGGAGGTGAACCCACAGTTGCACCATTGGGAATATCTAACTCAATATTTGGCCCTCGGTCTAGGACTTCAATATCCCACTGACCACGAGTGGCGGTTTCAAAGACAACATAACGTCCATCTGGACTAATATTTGGTTTTCTGACCCAGCCGCGATAAATTGGTGTGACAATTTGCGACTGTTGCGTGGCGCGATCGTAAAGCGCTACCACTGGTCTTCCCTGGTCACTAGTAAGATAAGAAATATAACGCCCGGTGTAGCTCAAACTAGGACTTTCAGCAATTGTCTCCTGTCGGTTTATCCCCGGTGTACTAATAAACAGTTGCCTCTCCAAATCGTACATTAATAGCTGCTGATTACCATTCCGATTAGATACAAATGCTAAAAAGCGCCCATTTCCACTCAAAGCAGGTTGCTCCTCGGTGTAGCGACTGTTAAGAGAAGTAGGCCCTATAGGAATATCGTTAGAACCACAAGATACAAGCAAACTTGTTAAACCAAAAACCAGGCTCCAATGAATTGGTCTTTGGAGCCAAAATGCAGGCGTAAATTTTTCCACCTCAACTGTTTTCCGTTGCCTTTAAACCTACTTGCACGCCAACTGTTTTAAACATCGTCATCAAAGTCACTTAGATTATCTGGTCCCTCATTTGGTTTTTCAATTGGGTTGTATGGCACATAATCGGTTGGGATCGCATCATCATCTTCGCGCGGTCTTCGAGAAGTTGAGTCAGTGGGCGGACGACGCCTTCTCGGTCTGGGAGAAACATCATCTTCACGACTTTCGGGACGCTGCGATCCGTTATTACTACGGCGAGAAGGTTTTCTAACTTCCCCACCCGAATTTTCCCAATCATCAACTTGCCTAGATGAAGAACCCCAGTTTTCTTCTTCAAAGCTTTCAGAAGGGCGATTTACAGGACGCCCAGAAGTTCGCCGACGCGTTCTATCAGATGGAGTCTGTCTTTCACTAGTGCTGCTGTTGCGGCGTTCTGTACGACGAGGGGGTTGTTCCTGATAGTAGTCATCACGAGTTGAAATCTCATCCCTGCTACCGCGAATCCGGGGACGCACTGGGCGTTCTTCCTCGTCTTCATAAGGCAGTGGATCTAAATCTGCCTCCATCTCAGCCTGATAGTTTCTGCGATTATTGTACGAATAGCGATCGCTAACCGGTCGGTCTTCGTCCACAATCGGAGTGTTGCGCTTTGCTTGCTGAGTAGCTATACTTCGCAGACGAATACTTTCAACTGCAAAAAACACAGTTGTGCCAACTAAAAGCAGTTGACCAAATTGTAGAATCGGGTCTAGCCGCCATCCTTGAAAGACGAGAATGAAGCCGCAAAGCAAGCCGACTGCTGCAAAAAAGATATCTTGATCTCGTGACAATTCTGGGCGCACAGTGCGGAGAAAATACAGTGCTGCCCCAGCCACAGCCAGGAAAATTCCTAGAATACTGGCTGAATTTGCCCCAAAATTTACCTGAGCCAGAAAACTGGCTGAGTTCAGCCCAAAATTTATCATTGCTGTTTTCCCAATATCAAATCTATGTTAGCGAGTCACAATTAAAATCACTACTGTAATTAGGCACGATATATTGAAGCTTCAAAGCCTCTGGCAAAGAAGCTCTGAAGCTATTTACCGAAAAGTAAAAACGTCTATATCTGTCAGCTACAACTGCCACCAGTCGCAGTTTATGCTGCTTTTAGTGCAATTAAGTAGATAGCTGACAGACAATCGATTACGAGAGCTAATTTAACTCTCATAAGCATTATGAACGCTGTATTTTATCTTTTTGGCTAATGAAAATTAGACCAACAGTAGCGGGTATTACAACAATTGCTGTACCCCATAGCAGACTCCAAAGAAAATTTGCTAAAGAAGGCGTCATACTTCTCAACCTTTTTTTACACACTTCATCCTAATTTTAATAGTGTATTACTTTCTTGAGAAGCCTCTAACTCTGAACTGCCAAACTTGGTAACTTCTTTCACCAGTTATTGAGTTAACCGCATGGGCGAGTTCGCTTTTCTATTTCAGAAAGAAGTGACAGCATTTCGTTAAAATAACGATCGGAGTGCTTTACAAAGCTTAAAATTTTGTAGCTATGTCTACGCAAAGCGCAACTTGCCTGTGCCTAAGTTTTTCTTTTTTTACAGATAGATAGTACCTAAAACCGATGACTGGTGTTAACCTGACTGCTTGGATTCTTGGCCCTGTGTTAGGGGTTATGACATTCTTATTTATATTTCGTATCATTCTCACTTGGTATCCGCAAGTGGATTTGAATCGTTTGCCCTTTAATTTAATAGCTTGGCCAACTGAGCCATTTTTAATACCTTTGCGAAAGCTGGTGCAACCTATAGGTGGAGTAGATATTACACCTATTATTTGGGTTGGTATCTTCAGCCTGCTGCGAGAAATCCTGTTAGGTCAACAAGGATTGTTGACTATGCTATCTCGTGTTAATTAAAGTACAGGTTACAGGTTATAACCCTGTCCCCTGTAACCCATAACCTTTTTCCTTCCCTACTCTCCTACCCGTTCATTTCCTGCACAAAATTTGTATAGACATTACCCTGTAAAAACTGTGGAGTTTCCATAATTTTTTGATGAAACCCAATGGTGGTAGGTAATCCAGTAATGGCACATTCCCGCAGCGCGCGTTTCATCCGGTTAATAGCAGTGGGTCGGTCTGGCGCCCAAACGATTAATTTGCCGATTAAGGAATCGTAGTAAGGTGGGATTTGGTAATCTGTGTAAACGTGGGAATCAATCCGCACACCAGGCCCTCCGGGAGGCAGATAGCTACTAATCCGTCCAGGAGAAGGGCGAAAGTCACGATCGGGATCTTCGGCGTTGATTCGGCATTCGATCGCATGACCTCGTAATACTACTTGGTCTTGGGTAAGCTTGAGTCTTTCACCTTGAGCAACGCGGATTTGTTCGGCAACTAAGTCTATCCCAGTAATCATTTCTGTTACAGGATGTTCTACCTGAATCCGGGTGTTCATTTCCATAAAGTAGAATTTACCGGATCTATCCAAGAGAAACTCAATAGTACCCGCCCCACTGTAATTAATGAATTGGGCAGCTTTGATCGCAGCTTGTCCCATTTTTTCACGTAGGTCTTGGTCGAGAGCTGGACTTGGAGCTTCTTCTAACAGCTTTTGATTCCGGCGCTGAATTGAGCAATCCCGTTCGCCTAAGTGGATGATATTACCGTAGTTATCCGCCAAAATTTGAAATTCGATGTGGCGGGGACGTTCAATAAATTTTTCTATGTAAACGCCAGAATTCCCAAAAGCTGCTCCTGCTTCGCCTTGGGCTGCGAGAAAAAGTTTAACAAATTCGTCTTCAGAACGAACTAGGCGCATACCCCGTCCACCGCCACCTGCTGTAGCTTTGATCATCACTGGATAGCCGATATCCTTAGCGAATCCTAATCCTTCTTGCTCGGATTCTACCAATCCCTCACTACCCGGTACTGTCGGTACTCCAGCTTTTTGCATGGTTTCTTTGGCAGTGGATTTATCGCCCATCCGTCTCATAGCTTCTGGAGTTGGGCCGATAAAAGCAATATGATGGTCGGCACAGATTTCCGCAAACCGGGCATTTTCTGCCAAAAAACCATAGCCTGGATGAATAGCAGTAGCATTGCGCGTCAGTGCAGCAGCAATAATATTGGGAATATTCAAATAACTTTTACCGCTTGCAGGTTCGCCAATGCAAACTGCTTCATCAGCAAGTTGGACGTGGAGAGCATTACGGTCAACGGTGGAGTGAACCGCAACTGTGGCAATTCCCATTTCTTCACAGGCGCGGAGAATGCGAAGGGCGATTTCTCCCCGATTGGCAATTAATATTTTGTCAAACTTCATTTTTTAGTTTCGATATCATTACCAGTAGATTGACATTTTCTCCGATCCAACTTGAAACAATGCTTCCACATTATTTCAAATTATTGCAGGAGATTCGCCACCCTGATCCTAAGCAAACTTGTATATTGCAGGCTTGCTGCCTCTACGAGTCTTACTACACTAACAACATTGCTGCTGTAAGTCTTGGCTAGACTACCAAGCTGGGCTTTTGCGAAGCCGATAGCGAGTCAGACGCTCCTACGTCGCTATCGAGCGTCATAGCCTGTCGTCGACACCACCTACAGCAGACGGATACGCGATCGCACCCCGCCGAACACAGTAGCTCTACCTTTTTCAATATCACTTGTACAGCTGCTAAATTTCTGTCAGTCTGATACCGCCTTGAGAAAATTTATATTTTTGAAGCAACTGAATTTAGATATCACCTTACTATAATTTTTTTCTTATGCTATAGTCTATTCTTAGACAAACCATGCGGATGTGGCGGAATTGGTATACGCGCACGCTTGAGGTGCGTGTGGCTTTGCCTTGGGAGTTCGAGTCTCCCCATCCGCATTTTTGCTTGTTTAAGCATAGGGTCAATAGTCACAGGTCAAAAAACCTTAGACTGTTGACCCTTAAATATTAAGTTTGCTTTTGAAGCACTGAAGTGCTTACTAGATATTAAGTAAAGTTGCCTTGTCAAAGTACTAGTCCTTTATGCTTTTATAGAAATAGATGAAGTTTTGTAAAAAGCATTGACTATTTCTTTTCCGCCAACAAACAACCTAACATCGCCACCAGCTTGGCATCGCCTCACTCCGATTTGGCAAGGAGGGGAGGAAATAATTCAACAAAGTTTACCTCACACTCAGCTAGCACCTGCATGGCAGCTAATGCTTTTGGGTGACGGCTCTCCAACACGTCACTTAGAATTGCTCACAGGTGAGCCTGTAGAAGTAGATATCATTGATATGTCATTGATTGGTATCGACTTGGATGCTGCTCCTGAGTTAATCCAAGCTGTCCCAGAACCGCGATTACGGCGACAAGTATGGCTGCGTACCGCTTCTGGGCAACGATTAGCTTATGCTACTTCGTGGTGGGAAGCCAGTCATGTCGATGAGTATTTACAAAACCGTTCATTACCAATTTGGGCAAGTTTAGCTCGTCTTCGCACAGAATTGTATCGAGATGTTCGAGGAATTTACTACGGTGACTCATTGGCACTAGAGTCCGGTTTTGGTGTAACTGGGCCTTTTTGGGGTCGCCATTACTTGTTTTGGCATCATGGGCAGCCACTGACATTAATTTATGAAGTTTTTTCACCTTATTTAACCAAATATTTGGGACCTATGCAATTAAATTCCAAAAATCAGTAAGAAGACATGATGTAGGTTGATGGCTATCGAGTAAAACTAAGTAGCTGAAATCATGCAATGAAATTATCAAAGGAACGTTGAATTATTGTTGCGGCGATCGCTTCTGCTAATAGTACCGTTAAACTAATGAGTTTTCGGTGATAGTTTGCCGTTGTTTAGCGATCGCATCCTCTTTAAAATAGAGTCATTCCCAAGATCAACTATGATTCAACTCAAAATCCAACTCACCCTCAAAGAATTTATCGCACTTCCCGAAGGTGATATCACCAAACCAAACGCGGTACTGATAGTTGAGAAGATTCATTATTTGAAGGGCTGCAAATTACACCTCAACAAATCTTCCAACAAGCAATAATTTCCTACTGATGTTAGCAATAAAGACGCGAGGAAAGGTTTAATGAATACTGTTGTGCTAAATCTAGAACCGATTGCTCATTTAACCGATGAGCAATTTTATCAATTGTGTATTGCCAATCGTGATGTCAGCCTGGAAATGAACGCATCTGGAGAATTAATAATTGTGCCACCCGTTGGAGGAGAAAGCGGAAATCAAGAAGCAGATTTAATTACAGACTTAAATAATTGGAATCGTCAAGCTAAATTAGGGAAAGTTTTTAGTTCTTCAACTATCTTTATACTTCCTAACGGTGCAAAACGTTCTCCTGATGCTGCTTGGGTAAAATTAGAGCGGTGGGAAGCTTTAACACCAGAACAACGAAAAAAATTTCCGCCACTTGTACCCGACTTTGTGATTGAACTGCGTTCGGAGACAGATCGCCTTGCACCGATTCAAGAGAAAATGCAGGAATACATTAAAAATGGTCTG
>NZ_JAVRBQ020000144.1:0-37264 GCF_034531215.2 Nostoc sp. ChiSLP03a | reverse complement strand
CAAACTCCAGCAACTCCAGAGCAAACTCCAGCAACTCCAGAGCAAACTCCAGCAACTCCAGAGCAAACTCCAGCAACTCCAGAGCAAACTCCAGCAACTCCAGAGCAAACTCCAGCAACTCCAGAGCAAACTCCAGCAACTCCAGAACAAACTCCAGCAATTCCAGAGCAAACTCCAGCAACTCCAAACCGAACTCCGGCAACTCCAAACCGAACTCCGACAACTCCAAGCCGAACTCCGGCAACTCCAAACCGAATTCCGGCTAACCCGGATGAAACCCCCGTCAAACCAGACCAACCTTCAAGTCCTAATTCAAATTCAGGTACAAGACAAAGACAAAGACAAAGACAAAACCCACAAGTCCCAACTAGAACACCAGACTCAGGCTCAACTCCAGATTCCCAATCAGCACCTTCATCTCCTGTAATTCGAGGACGAGGATAAAACTTTTTGATTTACAATATTTGGTAATTTGGAGATTAAGAATTCAGAATTCAGACTTAAAGCTAGTTCCAAACTAGTTGATATCTGAGTTCTGAGTTTTTAGTAGTGATTAAAATTAAACGACTTATGTGAATTGGAGTCTGGAAAGGCGTAAATACGTCAACATGGCTAAACATCTTAGCTAAACTACAGCCTGAAATCCTTGCTATAGCTTGGGTATTTCTAATTCATATAAGGTGTATTAATCGTAATATTAATAATTAATGCAACAGAAAATGATACGTAGTATGTATTTTTGTAGTCCTATCAAATTTAGTTTGACAACAATAGCAGTATTGCTCTCGCTTCAATCATACGCCACTGCTCAGGTCACTAATAGTCAACCAAACTATTCTCAAGTTTCTCCTCAAGTTGAATCAAATCCTCTACCATTACAGTCAAATATTCCTAACTACTCTGAGCGAAAACGCCGATTATTACTCAAATTCCAGCATCCCATAAAGCCAATAATTCCTAATACTTCTGAGCAAGAAATCCATTTGCTACTTAAACTTAATGAACGAAAACTTTATGTTTATCGGGGTGACAGTTTACAAGCCAGCTACCCAGTAGCTATTGGTAAACCTGGATGGGAAACACCTACAGGCAAATTTAAAATTATTCACATGGTACAAAACCCAGCTTGGGAAAACCCTTTCGTTGCTAATAGAGAAATTGTTCCTCCAAGCTCAGATAATCCTCTAGGAGAACGTTGGATTGGATTTTGGACGGATGGAAAGGACGAAATTGGATTTCATGGTACTCCGAATGTAAAATCTGTTGGGCAAGCAGTTTCTCATGGTTGCGTTCGGATGTATAACAAGGATGTGCGTAAACTCTATGAATTTGTGAAAATCGGAACACCTGTACTAGTGAGTAAATGATAAACTCCAGTACTAATATTCACTACTAATATAAGGTGGGCAATGCCCACCTTACTGCTATTGATTACTTGTTGTGAGACTTATAGTGGACGATAAACGCGATAGTTGATTTCGGGGAAGATATTATCCATTAATTCGACTTTTTCTAGCCAACCACTATCAATTTTGCCAACTTTAACGTCTTCATAGAGCTTATTAAACCGCATCAGGTGCGATCGCGTCCGTCTAACAGCATAGGGTACCATTGTTCCCGTCCGCATAATAAATGCCCAGTCGGAAGATTGTGCTAATAACAATTCCCTCGCTGCTTGGTTCAATGCTTTCCACCCCAACTCATCTTCTGGTTCCAGTTGCGAGATTTCAATCATCCGTTCAGCAGCTTTGTGCAAATGCGGATAAACCCACGCATTCGTTTCATTCAACCAATACTCGTGGAAACCTTTGAAACCCCAACTAGACTGCGAAGGACGACAAACTTGCTGTGTCGGCTGCTCCCGCAAATAGTCTGCTAAATGGGTCATTTGATATGTTTTTTGGTCATACCATGACTTGCGGAATAGGTAATCGATGAACCAAGGGCCTTCATACCACCAATGTCCAAATAACTCTGCGTCATAAGGCGAAACGATAATTGGCGGTCGCTGCATTATACCATATAGATGCTCAGATTGCCGCTCTCGATTATACATAAAATTAGCAGCGTGTTCTGCTGCCTTTTCCCTAGCCCAATAAGGATCGTAGAGCGCCTTATCTGAGAGACCTAAGCCCCGCCCCGTAATTTTGTGATACTTAATGCCCGTATTTTTTCGCTGACCATTGGGCATGATGTAGGGCTTGATGTACTCATATTCTGCTTCCCAGCCCAAATCTTTGTAAAATTCCCGATATTCCGCTGCCCCAGGATAGCCCACCTCAGAAGACCATACCTGTTGGGAAGATTCATGATCTCGACCAAAGACAGCAACACCAGTTTCTGTATAAATTGGCGCATAAGTGCCAAAGCGCGGCCGGGGACGGGCGTAAAGGATGCCATGTCCATCAGTGAGGAAATAGCGTAACCCAGCATCAGCTAGCATCCGCTCTAAACCTTCATAGTAGGCACATTCCGGCAACCAAATGCCTCTAGGTGCTTGTCCAAAGGTTTGTTCGTAATGTTCGCAGGCTACCTGAATTTGCGCCCACACAGCTTGGGGATACATTTTCATCAACGGTAAATAGCCGTGAGTAGCGCCGCAAGTGATAATTTCCAGGTTGTTACTGTCTTGGAACTTCTTAAAAGCTGTCACCAAGTCCCCGTCGTAGCGTTCCCATAGCTGACGCGCTTCGCTAAACTCAGTCGCGTAATGTTCGGCTAAATAACGAAGATGCCCGTTGTTGACATTATGTTCTACTTCTAGTGCTACAAGTTCTTCTAGTTGAGCTAAGTGTAATTCATAGCGTTCTTGAAGCAGAGGATCGCGAAGCATCGACACTAAAGGGGGTGTCATACTCATCGTGATTTTAAAGTCGATACCGTCTCGCTTTAAGCCTTCAAATACTTTCAATAAGGGGATGTAGGTTTCTGTGATGGCTTCATAGAGCCATTCTTCCTCCAGCACGTAGTCACTTTCCGGGTGACGAACGAAGGGTAGATGTGCGTGGAGTACAAGCGCGACGTAGCCGATAGCCATAGTGATTTTGGGGTGATACTTGTAAGTTGAAGGTTGAGAGGTTTGGCTGAAATTAACAATATTTTAAGACTTTATGGGAATCGTAAGAATAGTTTTCAATATGAGTTAAATACGGTGTTGTACCCCACATTCCGCACCTAAAACTGGCACACAGAGAAAGCAGTAAGTAAATTAAAAAGACTAGTAAAAATTGAGACAATAGACCTCCTGCACGAATCAAGAAGCATGTGCCAGTTCGTAGTTTAACAACCCAGCAATTAGATTTATGCGTAAGCCAAACTGCTTTCTACGGTTGCGATAACGTCCTGAGAAAATGCGAAAAATTTTGAAGCGGCGAATCGTATGTTCAACTCGCACCCGCAGTTTTGCTAATTGCGAGTTTCAACCCAAGCATCTAACTCTTTTGGAATCGTATGTTCAACTCTAATACCACCAGCAACTGATCTTCTACACTTAGTTTAGTTTGTCCACCCCGCTGTCCTTGGCGGTTTAGATGCGGCTCCAATACCTCTACCATTTCCGCAAAGGTACTCCGACTGACCCCACACAAGCGTTTGAACTCACCATCCGAAAGCGGTTGTAGCTCGCTGTAAGCCATTTTTTCTCCTCCACGAAGATGCTGCTGCTATCTTCATTGTGCTATCCGCGATCGCCAACTGGCACACCGTCTAAATATTCATGCAGGAGGTCTAATCGAGTTCTCACTCCTATTATGAATAGGGATGAGTGGCGAAATCCAAATACTTGGCTGGTTTCGATTGAAGAACTAGAAAGCGTTCTTCGTAGTAAAAATATTAATTTTCTGTCCAATGTTCCCGAAGATATTCGGAAATATATCAAGGAACGCATATATTTGCTGCCACCAACTGCATCTTTGTTAGCAGATACGGAATTAACATCAGATTCAAGGGACACAATATGGGTCAACAACGATGCTGCCATCTGGCATAGTAGTATTGCGGAAGAAGGAACCTCGCATTATGGGGAGAAAGAAGAACTTAGCTCCAGTCATGTTAGCTCCGGGCAAGTTAAGACCTCCCATTTGGAGGCAATCCAGGTTAGCGTTCCTCAAGTCGGCATAACTCAAGTCAGCCCCATCCAGAATAGCACCACGCAAATTAGCGCCCCAGAAATTGACTTCTCCCAAACCGGACTCTTCCAAGTTGGCATCACTGAAGTTGGCGTAGGGCAAATAAGCCTTTCGCAAGGAAACTCCACGCAGATCGGCATCTCTCAAATCAGCATGGTGCAAAACAATATTATAGAAAACTTTCTCACCAGCAGCGTAGCGCCTGAGAAAGTCCTGGGTACTAACAACCCTTATGGGATCATTTTCAAGACTCCCATCTGGCATAGTGGTATTACAGAAGAGAGCAGCTTCCAAAATAGTGGAACTCAAGTTGGCACCACGGAGATTGGTATCAATCAAATTGGTACTACTCAGTTTAGCGCCAGTCAAGTTGGCATTGGTCAGATCGGCACCCATCAAATTGGCACTACTCAGGTCGGCATCAGCCAAGTTGACACCTATCAAATTGGCATTAATCAAGTTAGCACTATAGAGCCGAGTCCCTTTTAGGTTAGCGCTACTCAGGTTGGAATTAGTTAATTCGCTATGACCCAAACTGATAAATTAACTCTTAGGGTCAATACCTGCGTTTCGCAAGCGTTCTGCCAATATTGCAGCCCGTTGACGTTCTTGTTCTAATTGTTGGTTTGCTTGCTCTAACTGTTGATTTGTTTGCTCTAACTGTTGATTTGCTTCTTCCTCTGGCAACATCACCAGCTGCCCATCTGGGGTAAAAAAGCGTAATTTACCTAAATATACTGCCAAATGCAGCCCTAACTGCTGACTCCACAACCAACCCGACTCATTGGGTACAAGTTCTTGGTATTGCCCATCAACTATGTGAAATCCCTGTAATTCTAGGTTATTTGGGTCAAACCAAAAGTAATCTGGAGTGCGAAATGTATTCTGGTAAATTTGCTTTTTTAAACCTTTATCAACCGAGGCTGTGGAGTTAGATAATAGCTCAACAATCACATTGGGGTATTTGCCGTCTTCTTGCCATACAACCCAGCTTTTGCGGTCTTTTTTTTCTGTATCTAAAACCACAAAGAAATCAGGGCCTCGAAATTCTTCTGACTTTTTCTGGTTGGGACTGAAATATATTGTCAGGTTGCCGGTAGCATAAAAATCCTGACGATCGCGCCACCACCATTTAATCAGGCGGATAAGCAAATCAATTTGTTCGCGGTGTAAGTCAGATTCCAAGGGGGGTTCGTCACTAAAGATATCACCTGGTGGGAAAATTATACTCTCAGTGACATCTTCTAAACTAGCGGTGGCAGCAAAGGGCTGAGACATACAAGATAGTTTTTTATGTTTGTCTCTATGCTATCGTGACTAACCTTTGCATTATGAGTGCGTAGGTGCAGCCTGTTATAGACATCGCACTTTTTATTCCTCATCCCGATATAACTCTTGCAAGTCTTGTAACTGAGTCTTTCGGGAAATCCGGCGATATTTTTTACTTTCTAACTTGGGTTCGTATTGACTCTGCCCTTTACCTTTGCTTTTTAACTTCATGGTGGATTCTGGATCGGCTTGTTGGTGTAGCTGTGTTTGATGAGCGATCGCCGCGTCCAAAAATTCTAAATAATGTTCGTATCGTTCCCAGTCTCCCCGCACCACGCACTCAGGCTCGTCTCGATGCAGACAATCACTAAAACGACAGCTAGCAACTGCTAACCGCTTTCTGGCTTCTGGGAAATAATGGATTAATTCTTCTGGCATACAATCCATGTCCGGCTGATTAAAACCGGGAGTGTCTGCAAGCATTCCACCGCTAGGTAACTCAAATAATTCTATATGGCGAGTGGTATGACGACCACGAGCCAGTTTACCAGAAACTTCTCCGACTCGCAGCTGAAGAGAGTCAATCAGCGTATTAATCAAGCTAGATTTACCAACGCCGGAAGGCCCAGCGATTACGGTAATTTTATTGCTCAGGTATTTGGCTGCTTGCTCAGTATTAATACCATCTTTAACGCTGATAAATATTGGCTGATAGCCCCAACCAAGCAGGCAATCGCTAACTTGTTGTTGTTCTGGCGCTGAAATTAAATCATTTTTATTTAAGCATAAAAGTACATCCAAGCCAGTAGACTCAGCTTTAATCAGAAATCGACTCAGTTGATAAGGTTCCAAAGGTGGATCGGCAACGGCAAATACCAAGAGGATTTGGTTGACATTGGCGATCGCCGGACGATCTAACTCACTTTGGCGAGGTAAAACCTCAGCGATCGCTCCCCTCCCTCCAGCCCAATCTGGCTCTTCTACCACAACGCGATCACCTACCATCACCTGTTGTCCAATTTTTTTCAGCCGTGTTCGTCGGGTACAAAGCAAAAGAGGAGGCGAGGGCAAAGAGGCATTTAAATTCAGTTTCTCCTCTGCTCCCCTGCTCCTCTGCTCCCCTGCCTCTCGATCCATCTGTACTCGGTAAAAATTAGCTTGTACAGCCACCACCGTACCCAATAACTGTCCAGTTACGTCAAAGTTTTCCCCTGTCATTGGCTAGCAACTGGACGGCGCACTAACAGAGAAAAATAACTAGTACAGTCTGTAATTTGTTCTACCTGATAACCTGCCATTGTCAAACTATCAGGAACCTGCTCAATCGGCTCACCAGGGTCTAACCAGACTTCTAGTAAACCTCCCAATGGCATTTTCTCCAGACGTAGTTTTGTCCGCACGAAATTAATCGGGCAAGGGGTGCCGCGTAAATCAAGTTGAGCATCGGGAGTTAAAACAGAAGAGGGCATCATCACTTAAATAAATTTCCCAAGAATCCTTCTAGACCGCCTTTACCAGTCCGATCGCCCTTAATTTTAGCTAGCTTCTCCAGCAGTTCCCTCTCCTCTGGGGTGATTTTATTGGGAATATCAATTAATACGTTCAGCATGTGATCCCCACGACTTACGGGATTACCCAAGCGGGGTACGCCGCGATTTTCCAACTTCATCACTGTATTTGGCTGAGTTCCAGCTGGAATGATTAGTTCTACTGGCCCATCTACTGTATCTACCTCTAACCGACAACCTAAAATCGCTTGCAGGTAGCTAATTTTGATTTCCGAGAGAATATTAATTCCATCTCGTTGAAATTCCTCGTCCTCATTTACGAACAAGTAAACGTATAAATCCCCAGGAGGCCCACTACGTTGACCAGCATCTCCTTCACTTGAAATCCGCAAACGTGTGCCATTATCCACCCCTGCTGGAATGGTAATTTTGAGTTTCTTTGTGACTTGATTTGCGCCCTTACCATCACACGCGTCACACTTATCTTCAATTACCATCCCTGTTCCATTACAGGTGGGACAAGTCGAGACTTGGGTGAAACTGCCAAAGGGCGTTCTAGTCACACGCCGTACTTGAGCCGAACCGCCACAAGTCGAACAAGTCCGAGGGCGGGTTCCAGGTTTAGCACCAGAACCGCTACAAACTTCACAATTTTCTAGATGAGAAATGCGAATTTCTTTTTCGCCGCCAAATATCGCTTCCCGAAAGTCTAACTTCAGGTCTAGCCGCAGGTCATCACCCCTCGCAGGCCCACTGCGGCGTCTTTGTTGGGTGGGATTACCCATACCGCCAGCAAAGCCACTAAAAATGCTTTCAAAGATATCGGCAAAACCACCCATATCGCCGACATCTTGAAAGCCCGCGCCAGCACCAGATACACCCTCTGGCCCAAAGCGATCGTAACGAGCGCGGGTTTCGGGTTCTGAGAGTACCTCATAAGCGCGGTTAATTTCTTTAAAGCGATCCTCCGCCCCCGGTTCTTTGTTCACATCTGGGTGATATTTCCGGGCTAGACGGCGATAGGCTTGTTTGATTTCTTCTTTGTCAGTGTCACGAGAGACACCCAGGATTTCATAATAGTCGCGGGCCATATAGCAAAGGTAAAAGTTAGAAGGAAGAAAGCAGAAGTCAGAAGAACGTCATTCACGGTCACTTGCTACCCTATGGATTAAGTGTTTTGCCTACAGAGATGTAAGAGCAACACATTATCCTTTAGAGGGCGGCTTGCCGGAGGGCAGGCAGAAGATAAAATTAATTTTTGTTAATAACTGATTTTACCCTTTACCTTTTACAAAAATCACCGACAAATCTTGAGCAACAGGTGCTTTCCTCGTGGGAGACGACAAAAGCTATAGAAGTTAAGAACAGGGGGAGCCTCTGCTCAGACTTCTCACTGCCGAGTCGGCTGTCTCTTTTACAATTGTGCTACGTAGGAGAGGAAAACCTCGCCCATCAACCAGAGGGGCTAGCCGCACCAAGAGGTGTGGAAAACCACCCTTATGCAATGGAAGTGGCTCTGAACTTGCACATTGCCTAGCCTAAAGTAATTTGCTTCTACAATCTAGCAAAGGACTGAGGTCTTGTGAAACTTCGTTAAATATTTAAATATATTAAAATATCTTCATAAAAATTTACAAATTAGGATATTAGGGATTGGGGATTGGGGACAAGGGGACAAATCAATTCAAAATTCAAAATTCAAAATTCAAAATTCAAACATTTTTGAACTTCTGCCTTCTGCCTCCTCTTTCCCAATGCCCCATGCCCCGTGCCCCATGCCCAATCCCCAATCCCCAATCTTCAATCCCTAATCTATCGCCTCATAATCAGCCTGAGCTGTACTTTCTTCGTCAAAATCAAAGTTGAATTGTGGTATTAGCGTGCCATTCATTGGTGAGTCTACTTCTGGGGTAAAGTGACTAGATGAACCCCCCTCAATCTCATCAGTTTGGCTGTTAGCTCGATTGTAGACATCAGCACCAATTGCAAACAAGGTTTGTTGGAAGTCGTCTAAGCGCTGCTTAAATTCCACTGTGGAAATGCTGGAGTCAATCATTGCAGCTTGGAGTTGTGCAACTTTTTCACTGGCCAAGGTCTTCATCTGGTCGCCGATAAAGTTGCTATTATCCTTGATTGTAGATTCATAACTGAACAACAAATTATCTGCTTGGTTTTTGAGTTCAACCAGTTCTTTACGCCTTCTATCTTCTTCGGAAAACAGTTCGGCCTCTTGGCGCATCCGTTCGACTTCGTTGCTACTCAAACCACCTGTATTGGTAATCCTGATACTCTGTTCTCTACCTGTACCTTTATCTTGGGCAGAAACCTTGAGGATGCCGTTGACATCGATTTCAAAGGATACTTCAATTTGCGGTACACCACGGGGCGATGGGGGAATTCCTGCTAGCAAAAACTTGCCGAGACTCTTGTTATCTCGTGACATCGCTCGTTCACCTTGGAGGATGTGAATTTCCACTGAGGTTTGCCCATCAACGGCGGTGGAAAAAACTTGTGACCGACTCGTAGGAATTGTAGTGTTGCGTTCAATGATTTTGGTGAACACTTCACCTAAAGTTTCAATTCCCAAGGACAAAGGGGTGACATCCAATAGCAAGAGATTATCGACTTCACCACCTAACACACCTGCTTGAATAGCTGCTCCCAATGCTACAGCTTCGTCAGGGTTGATGGAGCGATCGGGAGCTTTGCCGTTGAAAAACTTAATTAGCGCGTTTTGGACTGCCGGAATACGGGTAGAACCACCTACCAAAATAATCCGATCTATAGCTTCTGGTTTGAGATCCGCATCTTTGAGCGATTGGATCAGTGGTTCGATGGTCGCTTCAATTAATTTCGCGGCGAGTTCTTCAAATTTCGAGCGGCTGAGTTCCATCTCCAGATGCTTTGGCCCGGTATCATCAGCTGTGATAAAGGGCAAGTTGATGGAGGTATTCACCATACTGGAGAGTTCGATTTTTGCCTTTTCTGCAGCTTCCCGCAGGCGTTGCAGTGCCATCTTGTCTTTGGAAAGGTCGATTTTCTCTTGTTCTTGGAAACGTTCCATCATCCAAAGGACGATCGCATTATCAAAGTCGTCTCCACCCAAGTGGTTGTTACCACAAGTCGCCTTCACTTCAAAAACGCCATCCCCAAGTTGCAGGATCGATACGTCAAAAGTACCGCCTCCCAAGTCAAATACTAAAATTAGCTGCTCTTGGTCTTGCTTTTCCAATCCGAAAGCTAAAGCCGCAGCTGTTGGTTCATTAATGATTCGCAGAACTTCTAGTCCTGCAATTGTGCCAGCATCTTTAGTTGCTTGTCTTTGGGCATCTGTGAAATATGCTGGTACGGTGATCACTGCTTGAGTAACCTCCTCACCCAAAAAGTTTTCTGCATCCTGCTTCAGCTTTTGCAGGATCATGGCAGATAATTCTTGTGGCGTATAATTTTTTGAGCGAATTTGGACATCAACGGTCTCATCTCGACCTTTGATGCAGTTGTAGGGGACGCGATCGCGTTCTACTTCAGTATCTTCCCAACGCCGCCCGATGAATCGTTTAATACTGTAAATTGTGTTTTCAGCATTGGTTACGGCTTGGCGCTTTGCCAATTGACCAACCAAGCGATCGCCACTCTTCCCAAATCCCACAATACTTGGAGTAGTTCGTCCACCTTCAGAATTGGAGATCACAAGTGGTTGACCACCCTCCAAAACTGCGACGCAACTGTTAGTAGTGCCTAAGTCGATCCCAATAACTTTTCCCATATTTGCCAGTATTTTTACTGAAATTTCTGCTGTAATATGTCGCGGACTAACTTTTTTGCTAAGAACAAAGGCTAGCGGATAACGTCTGTGCAACCCCTGTTGCTGATAGCAATCATAAAGTTGAAACACAGAGAGTTATCCAAAGCCTTGTCCAAGTTTTAGGTACGCGATGCTCGTCCTTGCTATAACCCAGGCACTTGAGGTCAGCGAGGCGAGCGACTACAGCTTAACTGCTGGCTGAACTCGACTGATCTTCTGGTGCAAAAGGTGTATCTTCCTTGGGAGCAGCTACTTTGACCATTGCATGGCGTAGCACGCGATCGCCCAAGTAATATCCGCGCACTAACTCTTCTAACACTGTTCCTTCAGGATGTTCATCCGTAGGTTCCCGCATTACTGCTTCGTGCAGGTTAGGATCGAATTCTTGACCTTCGGGACGCATTGGTGAGACACCCAAGCGTTTCAAGCTATCTACTAATTGTTTGTAAACGCCTTGGTAACTTTTGTGCATGGTCATTTCGCCCTCAGACTGCGGTTTGAGGTGCGATCGCGCCCGCTCAAAATTATCGACTATTGGTAGCAATTCCAAAATCGTATTCCGCTTCACCTGCAACTCTAGGTCTTCTTTTTCTTTGCTAGTGCGTTTCCGGTAATTCTCAAAATCAGCGGCGATCCGCATATATTGAGTACTACGCTCTTCTAGTTGCGTTTTGACGGACTCGATTTGTTGAGTCAGTTCTGCCAAAGCTGCTGTTTCCACTCCAGTTTTCTCAGTTGCAGCGACGCTATTTTCTGAATTGACAGCAGTATCGCCTGATACATTTGTTTGGGCCGCCACTTGTTCTGTCACCTCGCTGCCAGATTCATTGAAATTAACTTGGGCTGGGAAGTCACTCTTCATTGCTTGCTTTACCTCTGTTGGTTCACCCAATTGCTGGCTTGTATTGTTTATCTGTTTATTTTCATCGATCATTGTCTATTCATTCCAGATCCTATTTATGGCAGTGTATCTCCACAGCTTGCAACCGTCGTCATCCACGACGTGCCACTGAGGCTGATTTTATTGCCGACAAGTTCCTGGAAGTGATGTAACCGTCCTCTTATTGTGACAAATGGTGAACACGTTAGCCCAGACACCACTAAGGCGGGAACCCGAACGAGTAATTTGCAATAATAGCGCTGAATGTGACTCGCCCCTTATCTTATTTGAAAATATTTTGAATTTTGAATTTTGAATTCGGAGCAAAGCGACGTGACTCAGGACTTTTTTGAAAAATGAGAATTCTCTCTCACAGTAGGGGAATACTTTAAGCAGAGGTTCCCCCTACTCATTCGCTCATTTATGACTTACTCGTCACCACAACGGCGCAGTACCGCTCTAACTACCAGAACAGAGTTTTCGCCCTTCGGCAACAAGCTAGTGCAATCTGGCTATGTCAATACCGAACAGATGAGGCAGGCATTAATTGAAAGCCGCAAATCTGGCAGACCCTTAACGGAAGTATTAGAGTCAATCACTGGGCAACAACTATCGCCTGAGTTGCTCAGGCAATACAAAAAACAGCAGCTATTTGAACTAAAAATATTATACGGAGTTGAATTCCTCGATCCAGAAGTCAATTCCGTTGGCAACACGATGATGGGGAACCTGATTGAAACCCTCATCCCAGTGGATATCTGCCGTCGCCATCGCTTAGTACCACTATCGAAACACGAAGACCAAACCCCGCCCTCAGTTTTAGTGGCGATGGTCGCTCCAGATAATCTAGAGGCTTCCGATGACCTAAACCGCATCTTGCGCCCCCAAGGCTTGGCGTTACAGCGCATGGTGATTACCCAGGAAGACTACCAACAGCTAATCAACCAATATTTGGATGAAATGGCTGTTCGGCAAAAGCACCTGGAACGAGAAAACTCTACAGATATTAGTCAGGATTTAGAAAATCTCGGAAATCTCGATATTTCGGATGCTCCTGAAGAAATGGAGGCCGATCTAGGGGCAGCGATGAAGGGTGCAGAGGATGCCCCAGTTATCAACCTAGTCAACAGAATCCTGGCTAAAGCCTTGCATGAGGGCGTTTCTGACATTCATATCGAACCGCAAGAAGAAAACCTACGCATCCGCTTTCGGAAAGATGGTGTACTGCGTGAAGCTTTCCCCTCAATGCCGAAAAAAATCATCCCAGCGGTGACAGCCCGATTTAAAATCATCTCCAATCTAGACATTGCTGAACGCCGTCTACCTCAAGATGGACGCATCCGACGGCTGTTTGAGGGACGTAAGGTGGACTTCCGGGTGAATACCTTACCCAGTCGCTACGGGGAAAAGGTGGTACTGCGGATTTTGGATAACTCCTCCACCCAACTGGGATTAGATAAGTTAATTACCGATCCAGAGACTTTGAACATTGTCAAGGATATGGTTAGCCGTCCCTTTGGATTAATTTTGGTAACTGGGCCAACTGGTTCGGGAAAAACAACTTCGCTGTATTCTGCACTCTCTGAAAAGAACGATCCCGGTATTAATATCAGTACAGTAGAAGACCCAATTGAGTATAGCCTTCCAGGGATTACTCAAGTACAGGTGATTCGGGAAAAAGGACTAGATTTTGCTACCGCTCTACGGGCTTTCTTGCGACAAGATCCAGATGTGCTACTGGTGGGTGAAACGCGGGATAAGGAAACGGCAAAAACAGCGATTGAAGCTGCCTTGACCGGTCACTTAGTATTAACTACCTTACATACCAATGATGCCCCAGGAGCGATCGCTCGTTTGGGAGAAATGGGGATTGAGCCTTTCATGGTTTCTAGTTCCCTAATTGGCGTTTTAGCTCAACGTTTGGTGCGGCGTGTATGTTCTGAATGTCGTGTCCCCTACACTCCCACAACTGAGGAACTAGCTCGTTATGGTCTATCAGCTTCCTCAGATGTCGGAGTCACTTTCTATAAGGCTAACACCTTGACATTAGATGCGATCGCAGATGCCAAAGCCAAAAATAACCTTTGTCCAAAATGTAATGGTGTCGGCTACAAAGGGCGTTGTGGTGTTTATGAAGTCATGCGAGTCACCGAAAATCTGCAAACTCTAATCAACGAAGATGCACCCACAGAACGCATCAAAGAAGTGGCAATAGAAGAGGGCATGAAAACCTTACTGGCTTACAGTTTGGACTTAGTACGCGAAGGTTCCACCACTCTAGAAGAAGTAGAACGAGTGACGTTTACTGATACTGGCTTGGAAGCAGAGTTAAAAGCCAAACGCAAGACTGGTCTTACCTGCCGGAGTTGCGATGCCACATTGAAACAAGAATGGCTGGATTGTCCTTACTGTATGACAGCTCGGTTTTAAGAATAGTCATTGGTCATTAGTCATTAGTCATTAGTCATTGGTCGTTGGTGAATGCTTAATAACTTTAAACAACTGACAAATAACAAAGGACAAATGACAACGGACAAATGACAAATAAAAAACATTAAAAGGAAGCAGAACTATGGAAATGATGATTGAAGACTTGATGGAGCAGTTGATTGAGATGGGTGGCTCGGATATGCACTTATCCGCAGGTTTACCTCCCTACTTCCGCATCAGTGGCAAACTTACTCCTATAGGTGAGCATGTATTGACAGCCGATCAATGTCAAAGGCTGATTTTTAGTATGCTCAACAATACCCAGCGTAAAACCCTAGAGCAGACCTGGGAATTGGATTGTTCTTATGGTGTCAAAGGTTTGGCTCGCTTCCGGGTCAATGTCTATAAAGAGCGTGGTGCTTATGCTGCTTGCTTACGAGCATTAAGTTCTAAGATTCCTAACTTTGAAAAATTAGGTCTGCCAGATATCGTGCGGGAAATGTGCGATAAACCTAGAGGACTTATTCTGGTGACAGGCCCTACAGGTTCTGGCAAGACAACTACTCTAGCGGCAATGATTGACTTGATTAACCGCACCAAGGCAGAGCATATTTTAACGGTGGAAGATCCAATTGAATTTGTCTATGAACCAATTAAAAGTTTGGTTCACCAGCGGCAACTAGGAGAAGATACTAAAAGCTTTGCTAATGCTTTGAAAGCAGCCCTGCGGGAAGATCCAGATATTATTCTGGTAGGGGAAATGCGCGATTTGGAAACAATTTCTTTGGCGATTTCCGCGGCAGAAACAGGACACTTAGTATTTGGTACGCTACACACAAGTTCCGCCGCCCAAACTGTTGACCGGATTATTGATGTTTTCCCTCATGAAAGACAAACCCAAGTGCGAGTGCAATTGTCTAACTCATTGGTTGGGGTATTTAGTCAAACCTTGGTGTCCAAGAAAAACCCTAAACCCGGTGAATATGGTCGGGTGATGGCTCAAGAAATTCTGATTGTTACTCCTGCTATTTCTAACTTGATTCGAGAAGGTAAAACATCTCAAATTTACTCAGCAATTCAAACTGGCGGCAAATTGGGAATGCAAACTCTGGAGAAGGTTTTAGCTGATTTTTACAAAGCCGGAACGATTTCTTTTGAAGCGGCGATGTCTAAGACTTCTAAGCCTGATGAAATTCAACGTCTCATCGGTACTTCTGTACCACCGCAGGCAGCAGGTGCGAAACCTGGTGCAGCTGCCAAAGCACATTAAAGGAACTGGGGAGTAATAATTTTAGATTTTAGATTTTGGATTTTAGATTGAAATTTAATCCAAAATCCTCAATCCAAAATCAAAAATCAAATTATCTCATGCCCAATTAATAACAACTATTTTGAATTTATTTTATGCCAAACTTCGTTGCCCGTGTTCGGGATTCGCAAGGGAAATCTCGAACAGAAAAAATTGTTGCTGAATCCTTGGTACAAGCTCGTACTAATCTTAGAGATCAAGGTTTTGTAATCCAAGAACTCAAGCAATCTCAGGGATTTCAGCCAGATGTTGCCTTGAAAAATTTCCAGAATTCCTTAGTTAAGGTTTCTGTGAAAGATAAAGCCGTTTTTTCGCGTCAATTTGCCGTTTTGATGAATGCGGGAGTTGCGATCGTTAGAAGTTTGGGAGTGCTGTCCGAACAGTGTAGTAATACTAAATTGAAACAAGCCCTTGTAGACATTAGCACCGATGTTCAAAGCGGCATGAATCTTTCAGAGGCAATGCGGAAGCATCCTGACTGTTTTGATGGATTATACGTGAGTATGATTCAAGCTGGCGAAGTTGGCGGTGTTCTAGACGAAGTATTAAATCGTTTAGCCAAGTTATTAGAAGATGTTGCCCGTTTACAAAACCAAATTAAATCAGCACTGTCTTATCCAACGGTTGTGGGTTTTATCGCAGTTGCCATCTTTCTTGGTATGACTATTTTTTTGATTCCGATTTTTGCCACGATTTTTACACAACTTGGAATCACATTACCACCCCTAACGCAATTCTTGATGGATGCTAGTAAGTTTTTGAGAAGTCCGGGTGCTTTTGTTCTTCTTGCTGCTCTTATCGGACTGAAATTTGCCTTTACACAATACGGTAAAACTCCTGTTGGTCGCATCACAATCGATCGTTTTTCCCTGAAAATGCCATTGTTTGGTGACTTAATTCAAAAATCTTCAGTTGCCCGCTTTAGCCGGACTTTTGGTTCTTTGACTCGTTCAGGCGTACCAATTTTAACTTGCTTAGAAATTGTCCGAGATACATCAGGAAACCAAGTGATTGCTAATGCCATAGATGCAGCCCGGATGGAGATTCAACAAGGAGGTATGATTAGCATTGCTTTACAAAAAGATGCCGTTTTTCCGGCTATGGCAATTCAGATGATTAGTATCGGAGAAGAAACTGGAGAATTAGATGGAATGTTGATGAAAGTTGCCGATTTCTATGAAGATGAAGTTGAGCAAGCAGTAAAAGCAATGACCAGTATTTTGGAACCGTTGATGATTGTAGTTCTAGGGGGAATGGTCGGAACCATTTTGCTAGCGATGTATTTGCCTATGTTTGCGGTATTTGAAAAGCTGGGATAAAGGATTAATAGTTAAGAGTTAGAAGTTATGAGTTAGGAGTTAAAATTTTTTATTCCTAACTTTTAGCTTATCACTAATTAATTTTATTCTTAACTCCTAACTCCTCACTCCTCATTATTTAATAAACTATGACTGTGCAAAAATCTCAGTACGAAGCGAGTTTGGCAGAGTACAGCAATCATCTAGCTGCGATCGCCTTATTAAAGCAATATCGGCCCTACTTGGAGATGATTCCCAGTCTGCGCCGTCCAGATGAAAGTGTCATTACTATACCCTTGCCAATTGTTCGGCTTCGCAATCCTGCTACAACAGCCTTAAAAACGATTTGCTTACCCTGTGATGTGGCAATTTTGATGTGCGATCCAGAGTGGAAAATCAAAACTGGTGCAGAAATTTTAGTCTTTATTCATCGCGCTGACGAAGACTTTTCTGATTTGTTAGGACGTTGGCGACAAACCCAAGTTTATCTAGACAATGATTATGAGTGGTTGATGCCTCTGCGTCACAGTCATATTTTGAGTGAGGGAGCTAATACTGTATATCCTCTGTTTATCGTTTTTCATGAGACTTTAGAACGCATCCAAAGAGGCCTGGTGGGAGCCGAACTCCCATTTATTATGCAAACACCAGATTTGCTGGTTGAGGAGAATCTCACAGATATTTTTTCTTCACAAACTCCACCAGCTTAGGGACTTACAGCAGAATTCAAAAGTAAAATACGCTTTATACCTGGGTAACAGACGAATCGTTGTGTACCTAACGAGTTTGAAATCTGCTGTATAGTCAAAAAAACATCCCATCTTTGCGGGACGCTTTGCGAACGTAAGAATGCAAGTCCTTACATTTATAGAAATGTACTAAGTGTAAAACTACATATTTTTATCCCCAGCTACGCCGTCCCCTTTTGTTAAACTAGAGGGGTTTTATTATGTGTATCTTCATACAAAATTTTTATAAATACCCACGCAACAGACTTTCACCTTTACAAAACTACAAATTAGCTGGTCACACATCCGTGAAAAGACTAATTCTACAAAAATTTATTTTTACTTTTTGAAGAGTAATGAGGATTTGGCAAAGATTCAGTAATCTTACTGTTGCCAATAAAGAATTGTCATAAAATTAAAGACGTTTAAGAGCAGATATTTTATACTCATGAATCGTTTTCCTCAAAAAACAACGAATTCTCAAGAGAGCATTTCACAACCAACTCAGTTGAGTCAGATGTGTGGTTCCAAACGGCTATTTCGCGATCGCTATGAAATACTGCAAATTTTAGGTAGAGGTGGTTTTGGCGTAACATTTTTAGCCAAAAATGCCGTATTACCTGGAAAGCCACTGTGTGTTATTAAACAGCTTTGTCCAAAAGTGACTAGTCCTCAAAGTTGGCAAAGGGCATGTATGCGCTTTGAAAAAGAAGCAAGAATTTTGGGACAACTCGGTAGTCATTCGCAAATTCCCATGTTATTAGACTACTTTCAGGCAAATGGGCAGTTTTTTTTAATTCAAGAATATGTGCCGGGTTTGACTTTGGCGCGAGAAGTGCGGCAAACTGGGCCCAAAAGTGAATCCTCAGTTAAGCAGTTCTTACAGGAATTACTACCTGTCTTACAGTATCTTCATAAACATCATGTGATTCATCGGGATATTAAGCCTCAGAATTTATTGCGGTGTGAATATGATGGGCGCATAGTGCTGATTGATTTTGGTGCGGTGAAAGAGAAATTAGTTGATGTTTGTGAAAACTCAATCAATCAAGCTGTCAATACCAACTTTATCGGTACTAGGGGATTTGCACCACCAGAACAGTTTTCTTTACGTCCAGTTTATGCCAGTGATATTTATGCACTGGGTGTAACTTGCATTTTTATGTTGACTGCTAAAAGTCCTTTAGAATTGGACTACGACCCAAAAACTGGTGAAATATCTTGGCAAAAACAGGTAAATATCAGCAACAGTTTCGCCCAGATTTTAGGAAAAATGGTGAAAATTACTTTAGAGGAGCGGTTTAAGACTGCCGATGAAGTGATGAAAGCTTTAAGTAGTGAAAGTTATTTGCCTACTTTGGCTAACTGTTTAACTACCCAAAAATTAAATAATAAAAGTATTACACAACACGAAATTACACAAAACAAAATTACACAACATGAAATTATACAACAGGAAAATTATGATGTATACATGCCACCTGTAGCTAGAACTGCTAGTGCGATTCGGAAATGGAGAGCAAGATTCAAGGAAACAAGATAACATACAGCAGAATTCAGAATGGGCTACGCCCTGCTGCGCTAACAGGAGTAAAACATACTTTATACCTGGGTAACAGACTTAGGTTGTGTACCTCACTTTCCTTGAAATCTGCTGTATGTTGCAGCCTTTTTAGTTGAGGTATCAAATGAATAATTAATTATGGGCAATTTAAAATAGCCAAAACAAATTTAGTAAGCATTTTAACTATATTTGATAGTCAGTAATGATTCATTGATCGGGGTTTATATTCAATACTTAGTCAGTTGTCGCTTGCCAAGATACAAGCAAAATTACTAGGTTTAAAAGTTCAAAAAAATATTTTTATTCAGATTATTATATAATCGATAGAATAATTAATCTTATGGCTCTCGTAGTTTTCCACAGATGAGGAAGACTGACTACTATTTACAAAAGCTAACTATATAAGTAATTCCCCAATCCCCAGAACAGGGTTTATCTACCACAAGTAAGCGAGAGTCAATTATTTTAAGGGAAAGTTCGGGACAAACTTAGCCTAAGTTGTCATGCAGTCGCGCCTGTCAGATCATGATCTGCTGCTTAAATCCCGATTGCTCAAATCCCCTGAATCCCAATGGAAAGAAGTTTTGCCAAAGTTGTAGCACCCCGCTGGTGTCACTTTTAAGAAATCGCTTTCGTGTGATCCGAGTCCTTTCAGATGAGGGGGGATTTGGCAGAACCTATCTATCAGAAGACGTAGATAAACTCAATGAACGCTGTGTTATCAAGCAATTAGCTCCAAAATTCCAAGGAACTTGGTCGCAAAAAAAGGCGATGGAGTTGTTTGCAGAAGAAGCGCAGCGATTACAAGACCTGGGGGAACATCCCCAAATTCCGACTTTGATAGCTTATTTTGAGCAAGACGGCTGCCTATATTTGGTGCAGCAGTTTATTAATGGAGATAATTTGTTAAAGGAGTTACAACAGCGCAAGGCTTATAACGCTAGAGACATTCAATCTATTTTGTTAGATTTACTACCCATCCTAAAATTTATCCACGATCGCAAAATTATTCACCGAGACATCAAGCCAGAAAATATTATCCGCAATAAAAATGATGGGCGATTAAGTTTGATTGATTTTGGCTCCTCAAAGCAATTTACTGCCAAAGTTCAGCAAAAATCTGGCACATCCATTGGTTCGCATGGCTATTCTCCCCTAGAACAAATTAGAGATGGCAAAGCTTTCCCTGCCAGCGACTTGTTCGGTGTGGGGGCTACTTGCTTTCATCTGCTAACGGGAAATTCCCCGTTTCAGTTGTGGATGGAATCTGGCTATGCCTGGGTAAGTAATTGGCGGGAATATTTGCGAAGTCCGTTAAATCCTGAATTGGATTTTGTCATCGACAAGCTTTTGAAAAAAGATATCCAGGAACGTTACCAGTCAGCCGAAGAAGTCCTGAGAGACTTGACTCCAAAACAACTCCTCGCCCTGCCACCTGCGGGTAAGTCATCTGGGAAATTACCAGCAACTAAAGCACCAGCTTTACCAAAAAGCTATCCCTTACTGAGAATTTTAATTTTGGTAAGTGCTTTCATTCTGTTATTTGGATTCAGCGAATCTTGGTATAAAAATTTTCGCCGAATTCAAACCAGTTTGGTCTCTAGGTTGATGCAACAAAATAGTCCTAGTAAAAATGATGCGATTTTGAGCCAGATTAGCTTGGGTAAAGTTTCCTTAGCTAACACCCTCCAAGGACACGAAAACTCAGTTTTATCTGTCGCCATTAGTCCCGATGGTAAAACCATAGCCAGCAGTGGCGACGATGGCACTATCAAACTTTGGAATCTCGCAACCGGAAAACTAATCGCTTCACTCAACGGGCATTTTCAGCAGGTGAATGTCGTAGTAATTAGTCCAGATGGCAAACTTCTGGTTAGTGCTAGTGATGACAACACGATTAAAATCTGGAATTTGGCAACGCGAAAACAAATTCGCACTCTTATAGGGCATTCTGACTCAGTTCATGCCCTAGCCATCAGTGCTGATAGCGAGACTTTAGTTAGTGCTAGTGATGACAACATGATTAAAATCTGGGATTTGGCAACAGGAGAGCAAATTCGGACACTAGCAGGGCATACATTCTGGGTGCGGTCAGTGGCTATTAGTCCTAATGGTGTGATTCTGGCCAGTGGCAGTTTTGACAAGACGATCAAAATCTGGAATCTAGCAAAGGGATACCCAATCCGCACACTAGAAGGAAATTCTCAAACAGTGACAACTGTGGCTATTAGCCCAAATGGTAAAACTTTAGCCAGTGCTAGCCGCGACCGCACCATTAAACTTTGGAATTTAGCTACGGGAAGAGAACTTCGCACCTTAGCGGGACATAGCAATACTGTCACATCCGTAGCCTTCAGTCCCGATGGTAAAATTGTTGCTAGTGGTAGCCGCGATCGCACTATCAAACTGTGGAATACAGCTACAGGAGAAGAAATTCTCACATTAGCAGGGCACACCAACAGCGTCACATCTGTTACCTTCACTCCTGATGGCAAAACCCTTGTTAGCGGTAGTGAAGATAACACGATTAAGATTTGGCGATTGTCTGAGTGAGTAGGAATTAGGGATTGGGGATTGGCGATGAAGAAGAGTTATACCAATTCAAAATTCACGCATTCAAAATTCATACATTAAGAAAGCCAGACAGAACAAAGGTATGTCCGTATGTATCTGTCGCATTCTTTTTTCAAATTGGTATTAGAATCTCGTTAATCCACCTTTGAACTGGATGAATCCATATCAAAGACTCATTCATCCACCTTTGAACTGGATGAATCCACATCAAAGACTCATTCATCCACCTTTGAACTGGATGAATCCATATCAAAGACTCATTCATCCACCTTTGAACTGGATGAATCCATATCAAAGACTCATTCATCCACCTTTGAACTGGATGAATCCACATCAAAGACTCGTTCATCCACCTTTGAACTGGATGAATCCACATCAAAGACTCGTTCATCCACCTTTTGTCTCACCGAAGGAGTATTGAGTTACCGATGTTAAAACCATTCATACAAATGGAGGGTTTTGAAACCTAAACTTTCAGTTACCCTGAAGTTAGTTGCCTAATTAATATTGATTCTTCCATAACATAGAATAGATGACTGAACAAACTTCTAGAATTTGTATCCTTGGTGGAGGCTTTGGTGGTCTCTACACAGCCTTGCGGTTAAGCCAATTACCTTGGGAATCTACGCAAAAACCCGAAATTGTTCTAATAGATCAAAGCGATCGCTTCCTATTCTCTCCTTTACTTTACGAATTACTCACTGGCGAACTGCAAACCTGGGAAATTGCCCCACCCTTTGAAGAACTTTTACAAGGCACAGGAGTGCGTTTTTATCAAGGCGTTGTGTCTGGAATTGACATCGACCAGCAACGGGTAAATATCCAAGAAGGCCCGGAAATCCCTTATGACCGATTGGTACTGGCGCTAGGAGGTGAGACACCCCTAGATTTAGTCCCTGGTGCGGCAGCTTACGCCTACACATTCCGCACCATCTCTGATGCTTATCGTTTAGAAGAACGCCTGCGATTTTTAGAAGAATCCGATGCTGATAAAATTCGGGTAGCGATCGTTGGGGCTGGCTACAGTGGTGTAGAGTTAGCTTGTAAGTTAGCTGACAGACTAGGCGAAAGAGGACGCTTTCGGATCGTTGAAATCGCCGACCAAATTTTGCGAACTTCCCCAGAGTTTAATCGGGAAGCAGCAAAGAAAGCAATAGATGCCCGTCGTGTATTTATTGACTTAGAAACCAAAGTCGAATCAATCGAGCAAAATAGCATTTCCCTAGAGTACAAAAACCAGTTAGACACGATTCCCGTGGATTTAGTAATTTGGACTGTAGGAACTAGAGTTGCGCCCGTAGTAAAATCTCTTCCTCTCAAGCAAAATCAGCGCGGTCAAATCATCACTACATCCAATCTGCAAGTCCTCGATCGTCCAGAAATCTTTGCCTTGGGAGATTTAGCAGACTGTCATGATGCTGAAGGACAGCAAGTCCCCGCTACGGCACAAGCGGCTTTTCAACAAGCTGATTATACTGCTTGGAATATCTGGGCAACTTTGACTAATCGCCCCCTTCTTCCCTTCCACTACCAACAGTTAGGAGAAATGATGGCGCTAGGAATAGACAACGCTACTCTCACTGGTTTGGGAATTAAACTAGATGGCCCCTTAGCATACGTCGCTCGCCGTGCTGCTTATTTATATAGATTGCCAACTTTAGACCATCAGCTGAAAGTTGGTTTTAATTGGCTATTCCGTCCGATTATAGAAACACTTTCTCGGTAACTTTCAAGGTTGGGAATTGGGAATTGAGCATTGGTAAAAAAACCAATACATTTACGATGATTTGTTTAATTTCTGCCAATCTACTTAGCAGATGCTAGACTCTACCCACAGAAGCTTTGAACAAGCCAAAATCTAAAATTCAACATTCAAAATTTTCAAACTTTAATGGAACAACCGAAAGTTATTTTTTTAGATGCTGTGGGTACACTCTTCGATGTCAAAGGTAGTGTGGGCGAAGTTTATAGTCAGATCGCCCAAGAATTTGGCGTTACAGTTTCAGGCGAAACATTGAATACAGCTTTCATCCAAAGCTTTAAAGCAGCGCCACCACCGATATTTCCAGATGCAGAACTGCAAGATATTCCCCAGCGCGAGTTTGATTGGTGGCGGATAATTGCCTTGAACACTTTTGAAAGGGCAGGTGTTCTCAAGGAATTTTCTGACTTTTCGGCTTTTTTTAGCGAACTTTACATTCACTTTGGCACTGGCGAACCGTGGTTTGTCTATCCCGATGTTTTACCAGCTTTAATCAACTGGCGGCGGTTGGGAGTTAGCCTGGGGGTGCTATCCAATTTTGATTCTCGGATTTACTCAGTATTGCAAAGTTTGGGATTAAGAGAGTTTTTTACCTCCGTCACCATTTCTACGCAGGTACGTGCAGCTAAACCCGACCCGCAAATTTTTGCCATTGCCTTAGACAAACATAAATGTTCCCCAGAGGCGGCGTGGCATATCGGCGATAGCATTGTAGAAGATTATCATGCAGCTAAAGCAGCTGGACTCAGAGGCGTTTGGATCGATCGTGGAAAATGAGGGGATACTTTCAATTTAACAACGCCAAATTTTTTTTAAAGTGGAATCCAATCCAATCTATCAATCCACTCTTGTGCCTCAATTGTTTCCCAAATCAAATAAATTGTTTCTGCCCAAATACTCAGGTTCCCACTGGAACGCAACCAAACTAGTCCCCAAATATGTCCTCCATCTCAGCCTTCAGTTTTTCTAATTCGTCGTCCACATATTCTTCATTTATCTGAGAAAGCTCATATTCTAGCTGGGCTTGGCGCTGCAATTCATTAGCCTTCTGTCTTGTTTCCATTGCGTCGATCTTGTCTTCAAGTTCTGTAAATTTTGACATTGCGCCTTGTGACAACAATTCGAGCTTTTTTGGTTCTTCATCTACATCTTCCTCGTCTATCAGATAAAGTTCGTGTCCAAGTCCAAAATGACGTTCTGGCTCCTCAGTCTTCGTTGTTGCCTCGCTTGCCTCAAACGCCTTTTCCCAAACCTGCCAATTATCTTTAGATTGTTGGACTTTTGAAATTAGCGATTTTACGTCGGGCGAAACTAAAGATTTTATTGGACTACACAAAACTCGAACAGTCTGATGCTGAAAATCATAGATTACATCAAACACCTTAAACTTGCACCAACTAGGTTTGCGTGTCTCATCTATTGGCAAAACGAGAGTTTCACCAATTCGAGGGAGCCACTTACAGCTTAAAAATTCAGCCACCATTTTGGTAGAGCTATCGGCACTCCAAACAATGCGGAGTTTAAATTCTTGAGGGTTAGGTGTCAAAAAAGGTGCATTATTTTTCATCATCTTCCTAGTCCAAAAACTAAGGAGAAAAGTCCGATGACGAAATAACACAAAATAACCGAGCCAATAACGCCAAAAGCGACTTTCAAAGACAGTTCTTTACCAAATTGTGTAAAGTTTTTCCTGAACTCACTCATCCCCTGTCGTAAGGCAACCAGTTCATCAACGGCTGGGTTTGTCTGCTTGGGTGGAATAAATTGTAAAGGTTTTTTAGTCGAATTATTCATGATTTTGGAATAGCACTATACCTAGAAAGCCCAAAATCCACTCACGTTTAATCAATTGTTGAAAATTTTTCATAGTTATGGAGACAATAAACCTCTCTAAGAGCGATCCCCTGATAAATTCTCCAGTCAAATGCCCACTCCCAACTCTCCACTCCCGATTCCCAATGCCCAATGCGCCCCAACACTCGTATGATCGAGATATCAGGAAAACATAACAGCCAGATTTTTACCGCAAAACATGGGCAGTATTTGGGAAATCGATTTTTACTCTCGTCCGATTTTGGACGCTAATCAAAAAAAAGTTTGGGAAGTCTTAGTCTGCGAAAGCCCGTTGGATATCGGCGCAAAAGTAGACTCTTTGTTTCGCTATGCTCAATATTGTCCCAGTACCCAGGTAAATTCGGTCTGGTTGCGGACAGCATTGCAGGAGGCTATTAACCAAGCTGGAAAAGCACCAATTAAAATCCGCTTTTTCCGCCGCCAAATGAACAATATGATTACTAAAGCTTGTCAAGATTTGGGTATTCCCGCCCAGCCTAGCCGCCGGACTTTAGTTCTCAATCAATGGTTAGAACAGCGGATGGAAGAAGTGTATCCTCAAGAGACAGGGTATCAAGGGGGGACTAATCCTTCAGTCCGCTTAGAGAAACCTTTGCCGCAACGTTTACCAGATGCTTTGGAAGGACAACAATGGGTATTTGTTACCTTAGATGCTGCGGATTTTGCTGATATGCCAGAGTGGGAAATTGGCTTCGGTGAAGCTTTCCCTTTAGAGTTGGCGAAAGTTTCACCCGAAGCCCGTATTCCTGGTATTTTGATTTTCTCATCGAGAGCGTTGCCCTTGGCTGGCTGGATGTCTGGTTTGGAATTAGCTTTCTTAAAATTTGACGCCAGCGAAGAGGCGAGATTGCTTTTAGAAACTGGTGTAACTGAAAGCTGGATTGTGGCAAATATCAAAAAACCTCAAATTTTAGCAGAAGCCAAAGGTTTTGAAGCAGCCAAGCAAAAAGCGAATGGAGTACATTTTATCGGCGTACAGTCCGATCCCAAAGCAGAATCTTTTGCTGGTTTTTGGCTGTTGCAAGAGGTTAATTTGTGAAAATGGGCTGGGGATTGGGGATGGTGGGGCCCCCTCTGGGGATAAGGGGTAATGGGGACTGGGGACTGGGGACTGGGGACTGGGGATTAGGGATTGGGAACTGGGGAGATAAGGAGAATAAACATGCCCAATGCCCAATGCCCGATCCCCAATCCCCAATTACAAATGACCAGATCCGTTGAGACATGACAATGATTTGGGATAATTAACTGCGTCCATCAGTGTCGATCTGCGGTTTCAAATCGTAACTGTAAAGAAACATTGATGATTTTTGGATAGTTATCTGCGTTCATCACTGAAAAGTGTGTAGGCCTAGCCCGTCGTAGACATCGCACTTCTCAAAAGATAGCGTTGATATGCGGTTCAAAATCCACAATTCACTAAGGGTCATGGGTTCTGAAAATTTGTCACAAGATACACTAGCCGAACAGTTGCTGGAACTAGCTATAAAATCTGGAGCAGAAGCTGCTGAAGTGTATCAGTCGCGATCGCTTTCTCGTCCCGTGTTTTTTGAGGCAAACCGACTCAAACAGCTAGAAACTAACCAATCTGAAGGCACAGCACTACGGCTTTGGCGAAACGGGCGTCCGGGACTAACGGTAGCTTACGGTTCTGTCTTAGCCGAAGTAATGGTAGAAAAAGCTCTGGCTTTGAGTCAACTAAATCAACCGGAAATTGTAGAATTAAACTCTAACTTTCAGCCTGACTACCCCAATTTAGGAGAAAGTTTCCCAATAGAGGTTTTGGTGGACTGGGGCAAAGAAGCGATCGCACTCATTCGTGATGCCTATCCCGATGTTGTATGTAATGGTGACTGGGAATGTGATATTGAAACCACCAGACTAGTCAACACCAAAGGTTTAGATTGTCACTATACAGACACTACCCTCAGCTGCTATATATCAGCAGAATGGGTGCGTGGTGATGATTTTTTAAGTGTTGCTGATGGTCAAACCAATCGGGGGGAACTCGACTCAGAGAGATTAGCTAACCAAATTTTACAACGGTTAATTTGGTCTAGTGAAAATATTTCACCTCCTATTGGTCGTGTCCCGATTTTATTCACTTCTAAAGCCGCCGATATGCTTTGGGGTACTGTACAAGCCGCTTTGAATGGCAAGCGAGTTTTAGAAGCAGCTTCACCTTGGGCAGAACGTTTGGGTAAGGAAGTAGTTGCACCTAGTCTCACCATCTACCAAGATCCAGAAGCTGGCCCTTACAGTTGCCCTTTTGATGATGAAGGCACTCCGGCTCAATCTCTAGTATTTATCCAAAACGGGACTTTACAGCATTTCTATAGCGATCGCACTACTGGCTCCCAACTGGGTACTAATACCACTGGAAATGGTTTTCGCCCTGGTTTAGGTAGCTATCCTACCCCTGGTTTATTTAATTTTCTCATCCAGCCCGGATCGACATCGTTACCAGATTTGATTCAACAACTAGATGATGGCTTGATTGTCGATCAAATGTTGGGTGGTGGTGGCAGTATTTCTGGAGATTTTTCGATTAACGTCGATTTAGGCTATCGCGTCCAAAATGGTCAAGTAATTGGGCGCGTTAAAGATACGATGGTTGCAGGTAATGTTTACACAGCCCTGAAGCAACTGGTTACACTAGGCAACGATGTTGATTGGAATGGTTCTTGTTATACTCCGTCTCTGATCGTAGAAGGGCTATCTACTACGGGAAGAAGCAATTAAATAATTCGTAATTTGTAATGACGCTCCTGCGTCGCTAACGTAATTCGTAATTCGTAATCGGGGAGAGTGCTTTTGTATAGCGATCCTAAATTATTTGTGAATAACAATATCCCCGACTTCTTTAAGAAGTCGGGGATATGAGCCTTAATATAGACTTTTAAACCATCCTCTAAGATTCCACTAAACAGCTTTTTAGGAAAGATTTGTAATCCAAAATTTAAAATCCAAAACTGGTATGAATCAGCGTTTTCGCACCTGGTGGCAGCCTAGAAGAGGTTTAGCGATCGCCGAAGCCTGTATTATCGGTCTGGTTGCTGCCCTATCTGCGGTATTCCTAAAAGTCGGATCGGGATGGCTGGGGACATGGCGAGTGCATACTACCCACCTTTTGCCGGCATGGCTGGTACTACCTGCAATTGGTCTTGTCCTGGGATTTCTGGCTGGATGGTTGGTGGATAGATTAGCACCGGAAGCTTCTGGTAGCGGTATTCCACAAGTCAAAGCATCTCTGGCTAATGTGCCTGTGACATTATCTTGGCGGGTAGCAGGTGTGAAGTTACTCAGTGCGATCGTCGCCATTGGTTCTGGCATGACTCTAGGACGGCAAGGCCCTACTGTCCAAGTGGGGGCAGGTTTGGCAGCAGGGATGAGTCGTTGGGTTCCCACTTCCCCAGATCATCGACGGCAGATGATTGCAGCTGGTGCAGGTGCCGGTTTGGCTGCTGCTTTCAATGCCCCGATCGCAGGTGTATTGTTTATCGTTGAAGAATTACTCCAAGATTTATCAGGATTGACTCTCGGAACTGCCATTATCGCCTCCTTTATTGGTGGGGTGATATCCCGACTTTTGGGTGGTGGCTCTCTTGACCTTAACTTGCAATTAGTAAAATCTTCCAGCCAATTTTCTATCCCAGAAATTCCCTTTTTCATCCTGTTAGGTATTTTGGCAGGCTTGTTTGGTGCATTGTTTAATCGCGGCATTATCTTTAGTATTAAATTTTACGAAAGATTACATATCAGTTTGCCCTTGCGAGTGGCTTTAGCTGGATTTATCTCTGGTATTGTCGTGGCCCTGCTTCCTCCCTCTTTCCGTGATAATACGGGATTACGGGAGTCATTAATTACTGGAAATTCCCATCCTAGCGTCGCCGCGATCGCCTTTGCAGCCCAGTTCATCCTCACACTGATTGCATTTGGTTCGGGCGCACCAGGGGGATTATTCGCTCCCAGTCTGATTTTGGGTTCTTGCTTAGGACACATCATCGGTGTATCTGAGTTATATATCACCGGAGTTGGTTCTCCTACGACTTATGCCTTAGCGGGTATGGGTGGATTTTTTAGCGCCGTCTCGAAAGTGCCAATCACAGCCATTGTGATTGTCTTTGAGATGACTACAGATTTCAATCTGGTACTACCTTTGATGATTGTTTCTGTCGCAGCTTACCTGGTTGCGGATAAGGTAATGCCTGGTTCGCTTTATGAAAAACTTTTGGAGTTAAAAGGGATTACTCTCACCAAAGAAGTTGCGATGGAAGGAGCATTAAGCAAGTTAACTGCAAAAGATGTGATGCAAGAACGGGTAGAAACTCTAGATGCAGAGATGACCTTGGAAGAAGCAATGCAAGCTTTTGCTCGTTCCCATCATCGCGGTTTCCCTGTGGTAGAAGATAGCAAGTTAGTGGGGATTGTAACGCAATCAGACTTGTTAAAAATCCGCGAGAGTACAAACCACACATTTCACGATCGCAATTTAGCCGATATTTTCTTAAAAGAAATTATGACATCTGTCCCGATGACAGTATCACCAATCCACACCCTCAGTAATGTACTATATTTACTCGATCGCCATCAAATCAGTCGCTTACCGGTGGTAGATAGACGAAAACTGATTGGGATTATTACCCGTGCAGATATTATTCGGGCGGAAGCAGATCATCTCAATGGTGAAAATGCGACACCGAAACTGCGACCAGAACCTTCATACATAGTTTACCAGACGCGATCGCCCAGCATTGGTAGAGGTAAATTATTAGTACCCATAGCAAATCCCGAAACAGCAGGTGTTTTATTACAAATGGCAGCAGCTATTGCCCGCGATCGCCATTATGAAATAGATTGCGTGCAAGTGATGGTGATACCCCGCCACAGTTCCCCATCAGAAACACAGGTAAGAACGGCAAAAAGCCGCCGCTTGCTACGACAGGCAGAAGTCTTAGCAAAAAAGTGGAAAATTCCTTTACACACGCAGATTCGAGTTACCCACGATGTGGCGCAGGCAATTTTGGAGACAATCAACGAACAACACATCGACCTAATTCTAATGGGATGGAAAGGTAACACATCTACCCCTGGTCGGATTTTTGGTAGCGTTGTTGACACCATAATTCGCCAAGCCACCTGCGAAGTCGTATTAGTAAAATTAGGCAAAACCCCCCAGTCCCCAATCCCCAGTCCCCAGTTCAACCGTTGGCTAGTTCCAGTGGCTGGTGGCCCCAATTCCCCACTGGCAATTAAATTGCTACCGGCTTTAATTACATTGGGAAATGATCCGAAAATTCGCCTGATACAGGTGTTTAAGCCATCTGAACTCAAACCAGATATGTCAATTTCAGAACAAGCCATCCGCCGTTTAATGCGTCGCCGCAAATTGTCGAGTACTGTAGTTGCTCTCCCCATACAAGCTAATTCAGTCGCCGAAGGTGTGATTAACCTAGTGGAAACCGAAGGTTACGACGTTGTAGTTTTGGGAGCTTCCCGCGAAGGATTGCTACAGCAAGCGATTCAAGGTAATATTCCCGAAGCGATCGCCTCTGGTGTTGAAAGTACAGTCATTTTGGTTAGAGGTGCGATGCAAAAGTAAAAAACATAGATTTTAGTGATTTTTTTAATGATAAAATACACCAATAATCAGAGTAACAATTATTGGTATTAAGATTGGAATAGCAACTATAAGTCCCCACTTACCAAATTTAATTTCCTCACCCTCAGATTTGAGAAACGCAATCCAACCTACAACTCCCATCAAAACCCAAATAAATCCAAAGGCAAGAAATATAATAAACACTGAATCGTCCATTTTTTTTACCAAATTTTATTAAATTGTAACTAATTACTACTAATTAACTTTGCTAAACTTTCGCGAAACTGACTAAAATCAAAAGCTTTAATAGTTTTTTGTTGTAAGTATTCTGGTTGGTAAATTACTGGATTAGAGCAATCACCTTGCAAGATTTGAATTAGATTATCGGCAATTTCTTCAACATTATCAGGATCGACCAAACATCCCAACTTCCCCTCAGCCAAGGGATCTATAGAACCATCTTGATTACCTGCCAAAACAGGTTTACCACAAGCTAAAGCTTCTAGAAAAACAATCCCAAATCCTTCTCCTTTACTAGGCAGAGCAAAAACATCGCAGAGATTGTAATGATCGCACAATTCTTGCTCTGGAACAAATCCGGCAATTGTTACGCAATCTTGGAGATTTAAGTTGGTAACTAAAGTTTTAATTCGAGGTATATCATCTCCTTTACCTGCAAGAATAAAGTGAACATTAGGAAGATGCGATCGCACTTTAACTAAAGCATGAAGGATTTGGTCATAACCCTTGTATTTGGCCGTGCTTCCTAGTCGCGTTACTGTTAAAATTACAGGCTGCTCATCTGTTAAGTTGTATCGCTTGAGTAAGTAGGTAGGTTTAGAATTTATTGGAAACTTACTAGCATCAAATGTATTAGGCAAAATAACTATTTTTTCTGAATCAATATTTGGATCTTGAAGCAAGCGCTGGCGAGTATAATTACTAACACTAATGATTTTGTCTGCTTTTTCTAAAGCAAATTTTGTTGCCTTATTTTCGATATTCCAAACTTCTAAGCCATGAGCAACGACCCAGTAAGGAGTTCCAGTAAAAAATTTGACAATATAACAAACAATCGCATAGTTAACATGAGTGGAAATCACTATAACGGGATGTTGAAGAATAGCTAAAATAATTATTTTCGTGGCAAATAAAATTGGTTGCAATAATTTTGGTAAATTTCCAAAATAATGAAATATTGTTGAACTTAAAAACTGCAATTTATCTGGCTGTTTTAAACTATATTTATCATATTTGAGAAACACATTATAATCAGCTTCAGGATATATATCTTGTAAAGCTTTCAGCAAAAATTTTGAATAAACTTGAATACCTCCTTTGAAATCAAATATATTCGGAAATATTAAGTAAAGACGAGGTTTAGCACTCATAGTGTTTTGGCATTTTCAATAATTTCAGGTTTTAATTGCGTGACAACATCTTTTCGAGAATTGATAGCCGCTGCGATAAAATAAAACTCAATAGTTGTAAAAGTATAGTCTTCAGTAAACACATCTGGAATTTGAGACGCTAAAAACATAATAATTGGAACAATAATTAAAGGATTAGCATATTTAATTTTCAATGCTATTCTCGCTAAAAAATTAGTAAATAACAATAATCCAGGAATTCCTTGCTCTGCTGACACATTTAAAAATATATTATGTGCGTGATAACTTTTTTTTCCCCAAACTTTCACTCCTATCTGGTCTGGAAAAACTCCTATGCCGATACCAGTAAATGGTCTTTTAATAGTTTCATTAATCGCTGCCTGCCACATTTGAAACCTGGAAAAACCTGTTCCCATAAGAGTAGGAATCTTTTTTTGGTTTGGATTGACTGAACTTGAATTTTCTAGAAATATATTAGTTAATGGAAAAATTTTACTATCTGCCAAACCAATTCTCCGTGTAGAAACTGGTGCAGTTACGATGAATAAAAACAACAAGCTGATTAGATAAATCATTTTTCTCAAACTAATAATTTTATATATCAGTAAAAGAAACATTCCAATTATAAAAATTACCCAGCCATTCCCACTGGCAGATAACGCTAAGGGAATTAGAAAAATAAATTCGCTTATATGTAATTCAATTTTAGAAATTTTATTCTGTTTTTCTAAAATCAGGCTTAAACATAATCCAATGGCGACTATTACCCCAAACTGATTAGGGTTTTGCATAATTGAACCAATCTCAGGATAAAAGCTAGGAAACTTTAATAATTTAAAAATCCAGTTATGAGGAAGTAAAACCTCTAGAAAACCCAAACCTGCAATGATCTGTAGTAAGTACAATATGCAACGATAATAAAATGTTAAAGATGGTGCAGTTATATTCTTAAAAGTTAATACTAAAAAAGCAAAAAATAGTATGTAATAAGTTGAGTATTTTAGACTATAAATAATAGCAATATTGGGAAAGTTGCTCATGAATGAGGAAAGCCACATCCACAAATACATCAGACTTATAGATATCACAATTATTTTATGCTTCTTAATAACTTCTGGTATAGATTTTAAAGATAAACTAATGATCCCCAAACTAAATATAGGAAGTAATAAATAATGAATACCAATATTTATTCCTGGAAATTTAATTCGCCCTAAAAGTGAAGAAAATAGTATGAGTAGAAAAAATATATTAATCATAGCTTTTTATTTAAAGATATTTTTTCACAGAATAAAATCTATCTAACCCACTTTTGCAGGTTTAAGGATATATTTTGAGATTTTTTTCAAGCTATAATCCCAAACACGTACAGAATATTACCATAATACAGTCTTCGCCAATATCATCTTTTGAGGCTAGGATTAATTTGGTATTTTTGCACAGCTAAATGTTCTTTTTTAGGTTCTACCTAAAAAAGTCGCAATGTATTCTGAATGTACGCTATCAAATATTTTTAATTAATCATCTGCCAAATTTTGAGAATGTTTTCACCACTTCCACCACCGGCAATGGTTTGTCCATCTGGGCTAATGGCAACGGCATAAATATATCCAGAACCTGTCTCCAAAGTGCGAATTTCCTTTCCGGTGACTGGGTTCCAAAGTTTGATTGTCTTGTCACTACTGCCACTTACAAGGGTGATACCATTTGAACCTACGCTTCGCAAAAAGGCGACAGAATTAACCTTATCATTATGTCCTTTTAAGGTGTGGATTAACTTTCCTGTTTTCAGATTCCACAATTTAATTGTCTTGTCTTTACTGCCACTGGCAAGAATGACGCCATCAGGAGCAAAAGCGACTGAAAGAATCGACTCTGCATTTCCCTCTAAGGTGCGGATTAACTTTCCTGTCCCTAGATTCCACAATTTAATTGTTTTATCCCAGCTACCGCTGGCAAGGGTTTTACCATCAGGACTGAAAACTACAGATGCAACACCACTGGTATGTCCCTCTAAGGTGCGGATTAACTTTCCTGTCTCCAGATTCCACAGTTTGATTTTCATATCCTTACTAGCACTGCCACTGGCAAGGGTTTTGCCATCAGGACTGAAAGCTACAGATGTAACTCCATCGCTACTTCCTTGCAAGGTGCGGATTAACTTTCCTGTTTCCACATTCCACAGTTTGATTGTCTTATCCGCACTGCCACTAGCGAGGATTTTGCTATCAGGACTGAAAGCTATAGTCCAAATCCAATTAGAATGTCCTTCTAAAGTGCGGATTTCCTGTCCACCTGTCAGATTCCATAGCTTGATTGTCTTATCATCACTGGCACTGCCAAGGGTTGTACCATCAGGACTGAAAGCTACGGAATTAACGTCACTAGAATGCCCCTTGAAGGGTTTGGGTGAATAAGAATTTTCTGAGACGTTTTTTTGGGGCTGAATAGGCTGAGAAACAGGCTGAGAAATAGGTTGAGGAGCCTCGCTGACTATCTGGGGACGAGACTGAAAATACCAAACTCCCCCTAATCCCAAGACTAAAATGCTAGAACCTAACAGCAGTTGACTTTTCAGATTGTTATTTGATTTTGGTGAAACTAGCACCTTGTTTGCTGGGGGAGCTGCAAATGTTGTTGTCAGTATAGTTGGGGGCACTGATGACAAGGATGGTATTTGAGGTGTCAAGTCATTGATGACTTCATCAGCCGATTGATAACGCTTTTGGATGTCTAATTGCAACAGCTTATCCAAAACTTCACCCAACTCTACAGATATAGAAATCCCTTCCCTACCTGAACTGGTTAAATGTTGCCGCCAAGATGCAACCCAACCATAACCCTGGTGTATCCACAGTTGAGATGGGCGAACCCCAGTCAGGAGATGAAAACAAGTAGCCCCCAAACTGAATAAATCACTGGCTGGGTAAGCTTTTCCCTCTTGCATCTGTTCAAGTGCAGTGTAACCGTGTGAGCCAATAACAGTGCCCATTCTAGTATGCACTGTTGCTGTCAACACCTTGGAAGCTCCAAAATCAATGAGGATTAATCGCCCGTCACTTTGACGGCGAATAATATTCTGTGGCTTGATATCTCGGTGAATCACTCCCCGCAGATGGATAAACTTCAGTACTGGCAGTAAATCTAGCAAAAGTTGGCGAATCTCCGTTTCGTTATAGTTTGCCCGCGTTTCCGATTCTTTGAGCAAGTTTTGCCCATCGATAAACTGCTGCACCAAAAAGAGATAGCTATTTTGCTCAAAATAAGCCAATAAAGTTGGAATTTGTGGATGTTCTGCCAGTTCTTGCAGTCGGCTCGCTTCTTGTTTAAATAGTTCAACGGCCTTAGTTAGCGGCCCAGTTCCCTGAAGTTTTGGCGCAAATTGCTTAACAACACAGCATTCATTCAGTTTGTGTATATCTTTGGCTAGATAGGTTCTACCAAATCCACCCTCGTCTGATAAAACCTGAGTGGGACGATAGCGACCTCCTAGCAGGGGTATCAATTCCGCTCTACAACTGTGGCAATAGTTGTTTTTATCAGGATTTAAGGGTTTTTGGCAATCGGGATTCACACAACAGAGCATACTGGGAATCCATTTCAGTTGGGGTATATATTCATCTTAAGTCATGCAGTATAATCTCTGTTGTTAGTAAATATCACTGAGACAACATACAAATCCTCAATTTCCTTACCTCATCAGGTATTGAACAATTTAGATAAATTGCAAAAAATTGTGTTTGAGCGATGCCTTTTGATGAATTGATGGGCGTCAGGCCTGCTTGTGTATTACATCTGTATGAGCAATTTAGTCAGGTTTACAAAAATATCTGGGCAAAATTCCGAAAAGCAGCAATTTAAGTTTGTAGCTCAGTATATACCTACGAAATTGAGATTTCTTCTAGTAGTCTAAATTGAAAATACAATTTTTCAGATTTGATTGTGGCAAACATTTGGGTATGTAAGATATACGAATTCATTTGATTACAGGCGATGCCTTTAGCAAGCCGCTAAAGTATATACGCTAAATTTCCCTTTACATTTACATAACTGCTGTGGCTAAAACAGCAACTAGTATTAATTTTGTCTTTCAGAAAGAGACAAAATTATCAGCAAAATTAGGAGCGTAATTATGCTATTAGACAACAAAAACTATCGTCGCAAATTAAGTCATGTTTTAATTGGTTGCGTGAGTAGTAGTTTGTTAATTACAAGTAATGTGCTGCCTATAAGTGCTTTGGTGAAATCTCAAAGTTCTCAAGACTTCATAATTGCTAAATCACCAGATGAGAGACAACCAGAAGCAGTAAAAAAAGGAATTGAGCAAATTCCTGCTTCTCAGGCATCAATATCTCCAAGACGGAAGATATCTATTGAGTCACCAGTACAAAAGGCTCCTCGTGTATCGTCTCATAGAGAAACTTCTCAGCGAACTTCCAGGGTTTCAGATAATAGCTCGACTCTTAGAGCATCTAGACGTAGGACTGCTAACTCAAATTCTAATCGTTCCAATGGTGGTAGCTCTGCATCTAGATCGTCTAGAGCTAGAATTGCTAACTCAAACGCCAATCGTTCTAATGGTGGCTCTGGGAGAGTTCGCAAGCCAAGTTATAATGTCGCTACAGGAAACCAAAATCTCGATAATTCAGCGATTTCTTCACCTGCAACACCAACTTACAAAGAGATTAACTTTGTAGATGTTGCATTAGGTATTCTGAGTAAAGGTGATTTTCAATCTGAAGGTAGATATTTTCATTTCTATGAATTTGAGGGCAGAGAAAATCAATTAGTTCAAATTAGATTGATTGGCAGTAATGATACACGCAGATCCAATAACTTGAGTTTAAAACCGTTGTTGTTTCTGCACGATCCTGATAATAATATCATTGTTAAAAAAGGCGCTTTAGATAAAAGCAGTGGTGGTGATGATGCATTTATTTTTGCGCGACTGCCTAAGAATGGTATTTATAAGATTGCTGTTACTAGTCAAGATCCTGGAGATACAGGCCGCTATAGTTTGGCTCTTATACCAATTAAAAATGAATCTGCATATAATGGGGAGAAGCAAACTAGGTAAGTTAACAGAACCATGAGCCGCCCATTTAAAATTGCGATCGCCGAGAGCGAAGAGGAACTGAAAAAACGCCTACAAACAGTGTCTTC